>JADLCA010000138.1 GCA_020847495.1 Candidatus Hydrogenedentota bacterium
CCCAAGTTCACAATGCGGCGTTACTCATGCCCAGCCTGTGCCAGCCGTTCTTTGCGGCGGCGGATGAACCCTTCCAAGATAGCAATCCGCATGCGGCTACCCATCTTTTCCCCGGTGTACCCATCCAGCACCGCCAAGTCGATCTTCGTGCCGAAGCGCCGGAAGTAATACACCCAGACCGGCGTGTGATAGAGCCGGTGCTCCGCGACGCCATCGATGTTGGGTTTGGCGCCCCGCCGGCGCAGGATGTACCGGACCAGTTCGGAGCGGGCGATGCGTTCCGCGGCCTCCTCTGTGATAACTGGGTCGAAGACTTCCCCTTCGGGCACGCGTTCTTCAAGCACGCCCAGCCGGTCGAAGAGCGCAAAGCCGCCGAAGCTCGCATCGACCGAGACCCAGGTGTCTGAGCGTTTCTCCCCCCTGGACAACTGCATCCGAAACACGTATACGGGCATCCAGACCAGTTCCAGTGAGGCCGGCTTCCCATTGGGGGCGCGCTTCACCGGGCGGGAACGCAGTAGTCCAAACAAATTCAGGGCACGCGGGCGGCGGAAGATGCGCGCCGCGTTCTCGGCGTCATACCGCGCGGGCAGGAGGAGGAGGTTCACGGGAGTTATGAGGTTGCCCTTTTGAAGAGTTTCCAGCCGTAGGCTATGGCGCCCCCGCCGACAACGGCCAGGGCCGCGCCGCACGTGGCGTTCACGACCGCGGCGTGCGGCCTGTCCAGCGCCCAGATCGTCCCGATCAGCACAGGGATACTAAGCGCCAGGATGAAGAGGCCGACGGCCATGTACGTCTCGCCATCGCGCTTCATCATCTCCGCCGCGCTGTGTTCTTCCGCGGTTTTCTCGATGGTCTTGGTCATGCCTCAGTCCTCAATAGAAGTAAAAGTAGACAAACACATGGGGCAGCATGGAGATGACGGTCCACACGCGCAGGTCGGTATACCAGGCCTTGGTGGGCCGGCCCATGTTCACATACGACTCCTTCAGGACGAACCCCACCCAGAGCATGGTGCCCACAAAAAAGGTTATCGCGATGATCGTAGCCCACGGCTGGTAGATGGGCGCGAGCAGCCTGTTGATAGGCTCAAAGAACCAGTGAAGGGGCGGATAAAACACCGCCTTGCAAAACGCTTCGAGAGCTTCCTGCATTACGCGTTCCTTTCCTTCAGCGCGTCCTGCGCCGCGGTGCTCTGCACCACCGAACTCCACACGAGACCGCGAAGCTTCTCCTCCGGTTCCCGGGGAGTCAGCAGACTCACGATGATGGTGACTGCCAGGGCAAATACAAACGACCACCACGCCACAAACAGGAACGGGTTTTCAGAGGGGAACAGCCCCGGCGTGTAGTTGAGGATGAAACAGAACGTAACGCCCAGCACCAGACCAGCCAAGCCGCCCCAGCGCGTCGCACGCGGCCAGATGATGCCCAGCAACAGGATCGCCAGCGTCGGGCCCTGGAACATGCTCAAAATCGTCTGGCTGAAGACGTAGATGCTTTCCCGGTCCGCGATGGGCTTGGCCAGCAGCGCGGAGATGATAATCAGGAACGCCGTGAATCCGCGGCCCATGTTCAGGGCCTGCTTCTCCGTATAGGCGCTCTGGCCGGACCAGCGGCGAATCTGGCCCCAGATATCGGTGATGAAAATGGTTGTAGCCGAGTTCAGCGTGCCTGAAATGCTGGACATCAGCGCCGCGAACAAGGCCGCGAACATCAAACCCCGTAAGCCCGCCGGCAAGAGCAGACGAATCATCTCCGGCACCGCGCGGTCCGCTTCTTCGACGGGAAGGTGCGGCACCAGGATGATCGCGCACAGGCCTGGGAGCGCCACCATCAGCGGGATCATGGACTTCAAGAAGCCACCCAGGAGCATGCCGCCCTTGGCGTCCCACTCGGTCCGGGCGCCCAGGGTGCGCTGCACGATGACCTGGTTGCCGCTCATATACGCGATGGCCAGCACGATGCCCAGGCCGAACACGATGCCCGTCCACGGGAAAGGCCCCGTCGTGTCATGCGGCAAAAGGATGGTGAAATGATTCGCGTAAGCGTCGCCCTTGGCAAGGACCGCCTGTTGCAGAGCCGACCAGCCGCCGACCTCCCACAAGGCCAGCCAGAGCAGGCCCAGGCCACCCACATACATCACCACGAGTTGCACCACATCGGTAAACACCACCGCGGTCAACCCGCCGGAGAAGGTGTATAGTCCCGTGACAACGGCCATGAGCCACACGGAGGCATACTCATTCCAACCCAGGACCGTGTGCATGAGCTTGTCGGCGGTGACCCACAGCATGATCGCAAGTCCCAAGAACAGGACGACGGCCCAGATCAAGGCCTGAACGAATTGAACCATGCTGTTGTAGCGCATGCCGAGGAATTCCGGGATGGTGAACACGCCCGTGCGCCAGAAGTACGGCACAAAGACAAACGCCGCGAACACCATGGCCGGCATCGAGCCCATCCAGTCGAAATTCGCGGCCGATACCCCGTGCCGGAATGCCGCCCCCGCCACGGCCACAAAGTCCGTCGCGCCGATATCGCTGACGACGATTGAGAACCCGATGGCCCAGAAGGGCAGCGACTTGCCGGACACAAAGAAGTCTTCCGCGTTGCCCACGTACTTCGTGCAGAAGAACCCGAGACCTAGCGTGCCCAGCATGTAGACGGCAATGATGACCAGATCAATGCCTGCGAGACCGATTACATTTTCCATATGAGACCTTCCGCAACACGACACTTATGATGAAGAAGCTACCCCGGAGCCCCGCGTCCGCCCGCGGGGAATGCCGTACTTTACGTGCATCGACCCTGGGCGGTCAAATTTCCCTAGTCCGCCGGGAGAGTCCCCGTCTCGGACTTCCCGCGCACGCTGGGCACCGAAGAGGGCGGGAACAAATCCCGCCCTACGTCGCGGGCTTCCCGCGCGCGCAGGACACCGCAAAGAGCCGGCAGGGATGCCGGCGCTCCGAGATCCGCCCACCCACGCGCACGGCACCACCCGCGATGTGCAAGGTCCTGCGATGGGCATTGACCGGCGGGGTGCGCGTGGGTATTCTCAGGGAAGCCCCATGAAACCCGACCTGATTACGGTATTCGGTGTCACGTTTCACTCGTACCGCACGGTGCTGGCGGTGGCTTTTGCCGTTTGCACCATACTCGCGGTGCGCGAGAGCCGGCGCAGGGGCGGCGCAGTCGTTCTTACTCCCGTTCTGGGTGTTTGGGCATTGGCGGGGGCCCTGCTGGGAGCACGAATCTTCTATGTGCTCCAATACGAGTGCATTCAAGCGCTTGCCCAAGCACTCCTGGTGTGGAAAGGGGGTCTGGTCTTCTATGGAGGGCTGGCGGGCGGGACGCTGGCTGTCGCGGCGTATTGCAGGCTGCGCGGCATGCGCGTGTTGCCTGTCGCGGACATCGGGGCGCCGTATCTCGCGCTTGGCGAAGCGATTACGCGGATCGGCTGCTTCCTGAACGGTTGCTGCTATGGGGTGGCGTGCGCGTGGCCTTGGGGCGTTTCGTTTCCACAGGGGAGCGTGGCCTATCAGGATCATCTCGATGCAGCCATTCTGGGCCCAAACTTGACTCAAACGGTTCCTCTGCACCCTACGCAGCTCTACATGACCGCGGGCCTTGTGGCGGTTTTCGTAATGTTGAAGCTCCTCCTGTCAAAGAAGGCCTGGGACGGAAGCGTGGTGTGCGCCTACCTGCTTTTGTATGGTATTCTGCGGTTTCTCGTCGAAATACTCCGTGGCGACAGCTTGCGCGGCGCGGCAGGGTTGACGCTCTCACAGAGCATCAGCGTGGCGGTGGCGCTGGCGGCGTTGATTGCTCTAATGGTCCAAACCCGGCGTGGACGCGCCGCAACCGGATAGTGCCGGTTCTTGCGCGTCTCGCGGTGCCCCTGGAGACAACAGTGATGAAGCGAGTAGTGATAATGGTCACCCTGATGCTTTTCCCCCGGGTTTTGGCGGCCCAAAGCCTGGACTTGGCCTCGCTCGAAGGCGAGAACTGGTACGGGCTCTATCTCAACGGACAAAAGTCCGGTTACTCCCTGCACAAGGTGGAAAAGATGGGCGACGGAACCGTGGTGGTTATCGAGGATGCGCGGTTCCGGCTGAACATGGCCGGTGTGCCCCAGGACATGCGGATGTTCGCGAAGCGCACCTATGCGGCTGATGGCCGCCTGCAGACGGTGGAACAACAGATCGACGATGCGAAAGGCGCGTCGAAGTTCCTGGGAGTTGTGCAGGGCGAGGAACTGGTGTTGCATGCGGAAGTCGGGGGCACCAAGGGCGAACGCCGCATGCCCCGCCCCAAAGAGTCGTTGGAGGATGCGCTGAAGCAGGCCGAACTCGTGCGGGGCAATCCCCAGGTGGGGACCTCGCTGACCTTCACCACCTTTGAGCCCATGAAGCCGGGAGAAATCAAAGGGCATAGCGAGATCGTGGGGGTGGAAGAGCGCACGCTCGAGGGCGCTCCCACCAAGGTGTACCAGATCAAGACCAGCCTCGACTTCATGGGGATCGAGACTATCTCCTACGTCACCGAAAAGGGCACGACGCTGGAAGATATTACTGCGGGCCAGATCACGATGCGTCTCGAGCCGAAGGAGATCGCGCAGGATGTGGATTACAGCAACGACGTGATCGTGTCGAACGCCGCGATGGTCAGCGCCCCGATCGCCGATCCGCGCACGCGCAAGGAACTGCACCTGCGCCTGAAGGGTCCGCTTTCGCCCGCGCACCTGTTCAACGATGAGCGCCAGTTTCTCTCGCAGAACGGCGACGCCTACGACTTTACGGGAAAGGCCATGAATATCGAGGGATTCACTGCGGTATCGCTGCCCGTGCACGATGAAGATGTGGCTCAATGGCTCAAGCCCACGATGTTCGTGCAGAACGACGACCCGCGCATCATCGCAAAGGCCCAGGAGATCGTGGGTGACGAGAAGGATTCCCTGAAGGCATCGGCCCTGTTGTGCGAATGGGTCTACAAGAATGTGGAGACGGTCTTCTCCGCGCGGCTCACGAATGCGCTCGAAGTGCTGGATAGCCTCGAGGGGGACTGCACCGAGCACAGCATCCTCTTCGTGGCCTTGGCCCGCGCCGTGGGCCTGCCCGCGCGCGAAGTGGCCGGACTCATCTACATGGACGGCGGGAAGCCGGGCTTCTACTTCCATCAGTGGGCGAAGGTGTGGGTCGGCAAATGGGTCGATGTGGACCCCACGTGGAACCAGCCGCTCGCCGATGTGACGCACATCAAACTCGCCGAAGGCGACCTCTTCCAACAGGCGCAGATCATTCCCATTATTGGTCAGATCCGCGTTGAAGTCGTCGAACAAGCCAGCGGCGGCTGACCCAAGGCCGCGCGGATGAGTACTCCAGCAGAAGCCGCGGCTCCCCCGAAGCGCAAGCGCCGACTTCGCGGGATGCTATGGGCCGCCTCGGCGATTCTGCTGCTGGCCATCGTCCTGGCAACCGGCATCCCCCAGCGCAAAGCGCTTGAGTATGGTCTGTCCAAGGCCCTGAACGGGCACGTTCGCGTTGAGGGGCTTTCGTTGTTTCCGTCGGCAAGAATAACGACGTTGCGCGTTGCGAGCGATGCGGAGGCAGCGCGCCAAGGGGCGGATGTGCTTCGCGTGGAGGGACTCACCGTCGACTATCGCTTTTCGCGAAGGAGCTGGGTGCGTTTCCAGAATGTGGCCGTCGATCGCATGGACATCCGGCTGCTGGACCCGGGCGAGGCACCCGCCAATTTCGAATTCCTGTTCGCGCGCCCCGCGCGGCAAGAACCCCGGGATCCCTATGCGAGCATGGAGGCCGTTGCTTACATTCCTGGCGCGGTTCACGTGCGCGCACTGACGGTCCATGTGGAAACGCCGCGCGGTTCGGGCCGTCTTGATGGCCTGAAGTTCGATTGGGAAACCGATACGTTGCAGCACATCACCGCGCGGCTTTCCGGCGCCGGACTGCAAGGCGCTATCCGCGCCCCCTCGCAGGATGAAGTCGAATTCCGGGAGGGTTCCATTGATGTAATTCTGCAGCGGGATGACGCCGCGCTATCAGGCACTTTGCAGGCACATCTTCCGGAGTGCCTCGAACTGAAGGGCGACGTTGCGATCATGGCCCTGCTGGGGACGCTGGCCGGGCGTGTCAGTCTCGTAACCTGCCGCGTGGGCGGGGCCGTGTCGCCGCTACTGCCGGCGCCGGTGGCCTTTGATGAAGTGGATCTCTCGGGCACCTCGCTGACGGGTACACGGGCGCCCAATGGCGCGTGGAACACGTCGGGCAGCGTCGAGGCAAAGGCGGCCGCGCTTCGGGCCGGGCAGCCCGGCCACGAGTTCTACGATGGCGGTCTCCAGGTGAGCGGCGCATTTGAAGGCAATGCGGGCACATTCGAACTGACTCTGAACAACGGGCAGCGCCTGTCTGTCATCGCCGAGTACTCCGCCGAGAAGAGCCGCGCGATCGCTACCTTGATCGACTGGACGCGCGACGGATTGCGCGATGCGCTTCCGAAAGACTGGCGGTCCATGCTCGACGAGGTGCCTCATTTGACGCAGGTGGCAGGAACCGCGGAGGTGGTCTACGAACATCCGGGCTATTCCCTTGCGTTGTACTTGGACCCGGTCTTTTCACCGGACGCCGCGCGCTCGGAGCGGTTCACAGTGAAACTCGATGGAAGCGGATCGCTGAACCAGACTGACGCGAGTCTTTTTCAAGGGACTCTGCTCGCGGCCCTGGGTTCCGGGAAGGTCAGCGCGTCCCTGGAGGTCGATTCCCTGGAGCGATACAAGACCGAAGTCGAATTCAGCAGCATCGACGTGTCCCGCTGGATGACACCCCTGGAAACGCGTATCCCTATCCCTCTTCCCGAAGGAATCCTCAGCGGCACGGCCCGGGCGGAACGGGGGGATGCATTCAATGCCAAAGCGCGTTTGGACCTCCTCGGGGCAGGTGAAAACCCAAGCGTTCTTCTGGATATCGCTGGGGAAGGACTCATGGATGGCGCGCCGCTGCGTGTGCAGGGGAAGGCTACCGTAAGCGGGGGCGAGCCACCGTCTTCCATGACATTCGATATGACACTGGCTCCGCCGCGGTGGACTCCAAGCGGCACAGTGAAGTTCGGCGCGATGGACGTGGCACACGTGGAGAAGCTCACCAAGCGAACCTTACTCCCTGAAGGAAGCACCGCGATCGTGTCGGGCGAGGTGATTGCGGAAGCTTCCGGAACGAATACCGTGCTGCAGATAGACTTTGCGGCCGCACCCGCGTCGTTTCACGGATTGAGCATTCCGGAGGAGACTCCGCTCACTGCAAAAGGCGCGCTGGAGTTGAACGAAGACTTCTCGAGGCTGAGCGCGGAAACCCTGGCCTTTGCATTGACGGATGATGCTCACCTCGACGTGACGGGATTGGAGCTGCGGACCTCTCCATTCACCGCCTCGGGCCGGGTGGCAGGCAAGATCGACTTCGACTACGTGGCACCTGTCCTGGGGCTGGAGTCGATCGTGGGGGCACTGACCATCGACGCGCCGTTGCATTACGGCAAAGGCATCGCCGAAGGCGGCTTCCGTTTGGAGGGCGACGGATTCGGCTATGGCCGGTGGGCGGGCCCCTATGGCACGCCGGTGCTCGCGGAAGGCAATCTTGTCTATGACACGGCCAAGGCACAAGGGACCATCGAGCAACTCCATGTCGCGTGGGGCGACGGAACACAGGTGAACGGCACGCCTCTCGATTTTGGCATCTCGCCCATCGCGTTCAACGGTCCCGTGTCGATTGAGACCAACCTGGCCCCGTTGGCGGATCTTCGCTTTCTGGATGGCGCCGAAGGCAAGGCCTCTGTTACCGGCACGCTTGGATACGGCGACGGCGCGCCGAAGGCGGATGTCACCATCGACCTCGCGGCGAATTCCTTTATCCTGAGCGGCGCGGCGGCCGCGTTGGGTGGCCTATCGGCTGCTGGTTCGATCTACTACGAGGACACGTTGAACGGGAAGCTCCAGTTTGCAGCGGCAAGCGCGGCGGCCGCCGGCGCGGAACTGGAGCAGCCCCAGGGCGTGTGCGCAATCGAAAACGGCATCGGCAAGGTCCGTGGCGCGAAGGCTACGCTCTATGGCGGGGAGTTGACCATCGATGGCGAAGTGAACCTGCTCGATACCGGCGCGGGGGGCCGCGTCGAGGCGCGCTTCACGGGTATAGATCTCGATCGCTTTACGAAGGAGTACGAGCCGCCATCGGTGCGCTTGACGGGTCTCGCGGACGGCACGGTGTTGCTTGTTTGGAACCAGGACGGCCTGCAGGATCTCCGCGTGGATATCTCCTCCGGCCAGGGTTTCTCCCTGAACCGGGAGGTTATCGAGAGCCTGTTGTTGCAGTCGCTCACCTCGGGCGTGACAGGTCTCAAGATGCTGAACCGCCGCATCCAGAAGAAGACGATTGGCGAGGAGGCCATGCGCAGCTTCGACAGCGCTACGGCCTCGCTCAGTCTCGAAGGCGAACGCTATGAGGAGCAGCGCCTGGTGGGACCCGTCGCGCTGAAGAGCGAGACGCTGGACTTTTCCATCGATGTTGCCGTAGATCTCAGGGCCATTGCCGACGCATTGGAGGTTCAGCAGCAGGCCAAGCTTCAGGAAGGTGATACGATCTCGGCGGAACCTGTACAATGGATCGGGCCTGAGCAAGAAGGCCCATCATCGGACGAATAATCTGGACGCCTGGTCGTCCAATAGGGCAGAGGAGGAGAACCCATGAAGCGAGCAGGGATCGCACTGGCGGCAACACTGTCGCTGATCGCCCTTGGTTGCGTAATTACAACCAAACACAAAATCGATGCCCACATCGTCCTCGATATCCGGCACATCCAGGAGCAGGCCGACGGCGTGCTCGACTATATCGAGGGCAAAACCGATGAAATCCCCGCAACGGAGACGCAAGGCCAGTCCCGGGCCCCGTCTTTTCTTGAGCGCGCGTACTATGCCATGCTGCCGGTGCGGGTGGCCTATGCGGCGGAGCTGAAGGAAACCTCGCCGAAGGTGAAGGAACTGGCCGGCAAGTTGCGCGAGCGCCAACCGAAGGTGGAAGCCCTGAAGAAGGCGGGCGCCATCGGCGAAGACAACCGCGGGTACGTCGCGCTTCGCGAGAGCGATGCCATTGCCGACGCCGCGAAGAAGAACGAGGCCCAGCAACTCGTTGCCGCCGAAAACGCCGACCGCAAGTCGCTGTACCGTGAGATTGCCAACGATAACGCCGACCAAAAGGTGACCTTGACCACGGTCGAGCGCGTTTTCGCGCAACGGCGCCTCGTGCGGGCGAGTGCGGGCGAGATCTTCCAGTTGCCTCCCGCGGGCGAAGACTTCGACAAGTTCAAGGCATCTCCCGCGGGCCAGAAGCTCGCCGCGGAGTGCGTGGCCGGCGCCTGGGTCACCATCAAGTAGACTCCAATCTTCATACGCGACGCCGCGCTCCAAATGGAGCGATAAGAACCGAAGCGCCCGGCCTAACCACCCGGGCGCTTGGGTATTTTTCGGGAAGTCCGCGCCGAGACAAAGCCAAGAAGAGAAGAGCAAAGGACATCCCCCTTGATTCCCATTTAAACTGGGACTTATGTAGCGTTGTATCTATCTAACTACCGAATCCTTGAGGGCGACACGCCGGCCATTTGCTGAAGAACGTGCGGCCCGCCGGGCCGCCTCCTGAGTCCCCCTTTGAAGGGGGCAGGCCCTCAGGGCCGAGGGGGATGTTCCTCGCCAATCGCCCGGTTTTCGCAGGCGATCACATCATTCAGTGGAAATAGGTTGTTCTCCCCGGTATCGTCATTGGCACAGCAGGGGGGCTTCCGCCATGAACCTCAGCATCATCGATGCGGCCATCGTCGTGCTGTACGTTGTCCTGATGTTCGCGATTGGCGCGTACGTCGAACGCCGCGCGGGAAAGGACCTTGAGTCGTACTTCCTCGGGGGGCGCTCAATGCCATGGTGGCTGCTGGGTATGAGCGGCAGCAGCACCTACTTCGATATCACCGGAACGATGTGGATGGTGGCTGTCTTCTACGACCTTGGTATGCGAGGCATGTGGCAACACGCGTTCTGGTGTTTTCCGTTCGCGGGATTCATCATGGCCTACAAGGCGAAGTGGGCCTATCGAAGCGAGGTCTTGACGGGGGTCGAGTGGATCGTGTTCCGATACGGTGAGGGACGGGCCGGGCGCGCCGCGCGGCTGATGAGCGTGATCTTCTACCTGATCAGCATTGTCTTCATCCTCGGTTATTCCGGCACCGGCGTAGGCAAATTCATCACAGAGTTCATTCCTGTCGATAGGTCTATCGCTATCGCGGTCCTATTCGTGCTGACCGGGATTTACGTGGTGATGGGCGGCTTCTTCAGTGTGGTGTACACGGATTTCATTCAAACCATCCTGCTTTCGCTGGCCGCGCTGTACATCTCCGTGGCGGCGTTTGCCGCCGTGCAACCGGATATGTTGCGGCAGACGGTCGGGGAAGACTGGTTCAGTCTCGCCCCCGTCGCGGCCCTGCCCGAACCCCACGAAGACTATCCCGATCCTTTTGGACTTCTCGTGTTGCTCTGGGTCACGCGAGGCGTGATCACGCTGGCAAGCGCCGCGGGTGGCGCCGAGTTTCAGCGTTTTCGTGCGGCGCGCACAGAGGCCGAGGCTTCGAAGGTGGGTTTCGCATGGGGGATCGCCATGAGCGTGCGCTGGTCCATGGTCATGGGCTTTACGGTGTTCGGACTCTCAATTCTCGCAGCAGACCAGGGCCTGACCGGAGCTGTGGACAGCGAGAGCGTGCTCCCGATGATGGTGAATCGCACGCTCCCCGTGGGCGTAAAGGGTCTTGTGCTTGCCGGATTGTTGGCGGCGTTCATGTCCACCTACGATTCCCTGCTGAACTTGGGAGCCTCGTTCATCGTCAATGATCTCGTCAAGCCGATGTGGAAGGAAGCAAGCGCGAAGAGCCTGATCCGGGTGAGTCATCTGGCCACAATGGGCATCATCGCTTTTGGGGTACTTATCAGCATGCTGACCGATCGGATCGCCGACATCTGGAATCCAATCAACTTTGCGCTGGGTTCCGCTCTGATTGCGCCCACGCTGCTCGCGGCCTATTGGTGGCGCATCAATGGGTGGGCCGTGTGCCTCAGCGGGGCGTGCACGCTTCCCGCCGCCCTGTACGTCAAAGTCTTCACCGATTGGCGCGAACTGCAGTACTTTCCCGTGCTCGCTGGCATCAGCTTGGCTACCTGTCTCATCGGCGCGTATGCATTTCCACCGTCGCCCAACAACACCCTTGCGAACTACTACCGCAAGGTGCGCCCCTTCGGACTTTGGGGCCCTGTCCGCGCCATGCTTCGTGAAGGGGGCGAGGATCCGCAGCGGCCTTTGCGCGACCGCTACGATATTCCGGTCGCAATCGTGGGCACGGTCTTCTTCATCGCACTCTATGTACTGATGATGGACCTCGTGTTGCACAATTGGCCACGTGTGATTGCCTCGCTGGCCTGCTTGGCCCTGTGCTCCGCGTCTCTATACGTGGCATGGTGGCGAGGACTGACGAAGAAGTAGGGGGCCTTTACTCACACGATGCACCTGTTCTAAACGAAGGGCACGAAGAAAGCACTCCCGCCGATCGTCCTCATAGGCTACAATGAGGCGCTGCTGGCATCCTTGGTGGTCGTTCGATGGACCGGCCATGCTCCCACTTGACACGTCAGCCATGTGGGCTAAGGCCGATTCTCTATTCGGATTGAGAGGGTCTATGACACTCTTGTCGCTGCTTGACCGTGCCACACACGCGTCGCCAGACCATGCGGCCGTGCGGTGCAGGGAGCGGTCGTTGAGCTACGCACAGTTGCAGGCTCAGGTCAACCGATTGGCCAACACCCTGCTGAGGCTGGGCGTCCGCAAGGGCGATCGTGTGGCGTTCTGCATGGCCAAGGATCTCGAATCCATCGTCGCGCTGTACGGTATCATGAAGGCGGGAGCGGCCTACGTGCCCCTGGATCCGTTGGCCCCGCCCTCGCGTAGTGCTCAGGTGTGCAAAGACGCGAGCGTGCGGGTGTTGATCACTAAGGCCGCGAATCTGGCGCGGACAGGAGCGGCCTTCAACGGTGTTCCGCTTCAGGGCATCATCGGTGTGGAGGGGTTCAAAGGGTTCTCGGGAAGCGTGGTTTCCTGGCTTGAAGTCGAGGCGGAATCTGAAGCGTGCGGGGAGTCTCCAGTGCCCGGCGACTACGACCTTGCATATGTCCTGTATACGTCCGGTTCCACAGGAGTGCCCAAGGGCATCTCGCACACCCACGAAAGCTGCATCGCTTTCGTGGAATGGGCAGTGCAGGAGTTCGAGGTCTCCGGCCTGGACCGGCTTGCCAATCACGCACCCTTTCACTTTGACTTGTCCACGTTCGACGTGTTTGCCGCCGCTGCCGCGGCCGCCACGCTGGTCATCGTTCCCGAAACCGACTCGCGTTTCCCTGCGCAAGTGGCCCGCCTGATCGAGGCAGCAGGAATCACCGTGTGGTATTCCGTGCCCTTCGCGCTGATGCAGATCCTGGAGCGCGGTTCTCTTCATGAGAGGGATTTCAGTGCCCTCCGGTTGGTGCTTTTCGCGGGGGAGGTGTTTCCAACGCCATCCCTTCGCCAACTCATGATGCGCCTGCCCCACGCCCGCTTCGCAAATCTCTACGGTCCCACGGAAACCAACGTGTGTACCTACTACCGTTTGGATGTTCCTCCGGAGGCAGTGGACCTGCCGATTCCAATTGGCGTGGCGTGTCCCTTCGCGCAGCTTTGCGTGGTTGATGATGCAGACCAG
>JADLCA010000139.1 GCA_020847495.1 Candidatus Hydrogenedentota bacterium
CCCAGCCGGTATCCAATGCCGAGACGGCGCATCGCTCGATCAGCGCCTGCCACGTGATCAACTTCTGCAAACGCCTCGGCCGCCCCATCAAATGGGACCCGGTGAAAGAGGAGTGCATCGGCGATCCGGAAGCCAACCGGCTGCGGACGCGCGCGTACCGCGAACCCTGGTACCTGTAAGAACTGCCACCGAAACGAGACGAAGAACGAATGCGTAAGAAAGGCAAGAAACCAATGAAGGGCTACGTCATCCAGACCACCCTCTTCGCCGCTGCGTGCATGGTGGCGCTGCTGGCCGCGTCGACCGGTGCAATGGCCACGGAAGACACCGCGAATAATGAAGAGGAACTGATAAAGACCTTGCAGCGTGCGGACGCTGACTGGCAAGCCAAACAGGAAGCCTGCCGCGGACTGCGCCGCATCGGCACGGAGAAGTCCATCCCGGCGCTCGCGGCCTTGTTGAACGATGAGAAACTGGCGCACCTCGCGCGCTTCGCGCTCGAACCCATGCCGTATCCGGAGGCGGGCCAGGCGCTGCGCGACGCCCTCGCTACCGCGACAGGCGCGCAGAAAACGGGCCTCATCATCTCGTTGGGCTACCGGCGCGACACAGACGCGGTGGAACTGATCGCACCCGCGCTGTCGGATGCGGATGCGGCTGCCGCCGCGGCGGGCGCGTTGGGACGTATCGCCACACCTGCGGCCATCAAATCGTTGACAGCGTTCCGCGCGAGCGCGCCGGAAGCGCTACGTCCCGCATTGGCCGAGGGACTATTGGCTGCGGGCCAATACCTCATGGAGCAAGGCGAAGGCGTTAAGGCCGCAGCCGTATTCAAGGACGTGCTGAAATCCGAGTCGCTGGAGCATGCCCGCAGGGGTGCGTTCTGGGGTTTGGTCCACGCCGATCCAAAGAAGGCGCCGGCTGTCCTCGTCAAAGCCCTTGCGGGCGATGACCCCGTGTTCCGCGATGTTGCGGCGCAACTCGTCGGCGAGACTTCCGGCGCGAAGCAGACGAAACGGCTCGCGGCCGCGTTGCCCGCACTGCCCGCCGAAGGCCAGGCGGCACTACTTCGCGGATTTGCAGCACGCAAGGATGCCGCGGCGCGCCCCGCAATCCTCGCCGCGATGAACAGCGGGGAGAAAGCCGTCAAGGTTGAGGCCATCAAGGCGCTGGGAAGCGTGGGCGGCGATTTGGACGTAGCCACGCTGGCGCCACTTCTCGTCAGCGCGGATGCCGATCTTGTGACCGCCGCCAAGGAGAGTCTGCGCAATATGAAGAGCGCCGCGGCCGACACGGCCATCGCGGCGGCGGTCGCCAGCGCTGAGCCGACCGTCAGCGCGCAGTTGCTTGAAATACTCACCGCGCACATGGCGCCCGAAGCCGCTCCGGCAGCATTGAGCAGCTTGGGCAGCAGTTCGGAAGCCGTGCGCGTGGCCGCGCTGCGCTCACTCGTCGTACTGGGTTCCCCCGCGGAGACGCCCGCCATTACTGCGGCGCTGGCCAAAGCCACGACGCCGGAGGAGCTGAGTGCGGCGGGCGACGCGTTGAACGCCATCGCCTCGATGTACAAAGAGGAAGTGCTCCCCGCGCTCCTCGAGGCGATGGGCGCCGCGAATCCGGAGTCGCGCAAGGTGCTACTGCGCGCCCTCGGGCAGATCGCCGGTCCCAAGGCGCTGGAACCGGTGCTCGCGGCAGCCAAAGATGCGGATGCGGCTGTCAGCGATGAAGCATTGCGCGTGCTGGCCGATTGGCGCACGGCGGATGCCGCACCGCACTTGCTGGAGCTAGTGAAGACCGACAATGCCGCACTCCGCGATCAAGCACTGCGCGGGTACGTGCGCCTCGCGAAAGAGGCGGGCACGGTAGAAGCGAAAGCCGAGATGCTCAACACCGCCATGGCTACCGCGAGCAGCCAACAGGAGAAGTGGCTCGTGCTCGCTGCGTGGGGCGCGGTTCCTTCCAAGCAAGCGCTGGACACCTTGCGCGGCTATCTTAGCGACCCTGCCGTGCAGAACGAGGCGGCCTCCGCGATTATCGCGGCCGCCACGGAGTTCGGCAAGCAAGGCGCCGAACAGAAGACGCAGGCCGCGGAAGCATTAAGCGGCGTCTTGGCCAGCATGCAGGAACAGGCCATCCGTGATCGCGCGCAGCGGGCGCTGGATGGGTTGAAGTAACCAGATCAATCGCGTAACACAAGCGCCGCGGAGTGGGGATTGGAATCCCGGCTCCGCGGCGTTTGGTTTCGTGTTGCGGCAGGAGCGAAGAGTGAAGAACGTCCCCCTACACACCCCTCAAAGGGGGCAGGCCCGAAGGGCCGAGGGGGATGTGAAGCCCAACACCTGCATGCGCGCAGTCTCCACCGCGCTCCCTTCAAAGCGCTGCCTACTGTCTACTCCCGGGGACTACTTCATACACCCGCGCCTCGCACGGTCCCAGGATTATGTCGAGTGTCGCGCGGCCATCGGCGTATACTGCGGTCTCTTCATTCCCATAGATCTGCGCGATGTTGCCACTCGCGCCAATCGGGTATTGCTTCTCATCAAGTTCGATATGCACGGGCGTCTTATTCTCGCTGATATTGACCACCACAATGCCTACCGTGCCATCTACCGCGCGCCAGGCGCTGCTCAATACCGTCGGCGCGGTCATGCGGTACTCCTGCACCGCGTCGTGTTGCCCCGCATAGATGGAAAGCCGCGAAACCGGGATCTCCGCGTCCGGCGCGCCTGTCGCTGGAGGACGCAGAAACACGCCGTCCCGCAGGTACCTCAACGCGCGTTGCCGCAGCTTGACCAACTGAAGAAAGAAGTCCATCTCCTCTTTGCGATCGATGAGATGGTTGGGCCGGAAGTTGGCCACGCTGGGCTGCTGTCCCCAGACGAAGGCGCGGGCCTGTTCCAGCCGGAACTGCGTCGCGAACTTGCGGTCGAGGAGTTCGAGCGGCGTCTTCGGCGCAAACTCCGCAGGCCAAAGCTCATCGTATGGCGGACGCGTCAGCGACGAGTAGTTTCCATAGAGGGTCGAGCAGTCGTGATACACCGCCTGGAACAGGGGTATGGGTTCCCACTCGCCCGGCGCAGCGTAACGCTCCATGCTGACTTGCAGGCTGAGCATGATGTCCAGATAGGGCAACCAGGACTCGCCGCATCCTTCTCCGGCGAGAGTAACCTGCTTGTCCGCGGCACAGCGTTCGCGGATGTCCGCCTGCAAAGCCCGAAACCCCTCCATCCAGTAGGAGCCTCCACCCAGGGGATGACCGTGGCCTGCATCGTAACAGGCGAGACTCGAGCACGCCTGGTCCATATAGATGCCGTCGACGCCGAGATTGCAGACGGCCTCCTCGGCGAGGCCCGCATACGTGTCCCTCCAAAACTGCGTGCCCATGCACATGGACGCGCAAGGGGCCTTCATGAAGGTGTTGTAGACTTCCGGCGCGATAGTTCCATCGGGGCCCTTTACGGCATAGCGGGCCGCATCCTTGTCCTTCCAGCTTTGCGTCGTCATGCCCCAGAGGCGCTGGTTCATATAGACGATAGCGTGCAATCCTTCGCCGTGCGCCTTCCTCACCGCGTCGCGGAACGGCACTTCTCCCTCGCGCGGCGGCAAGTATTCAGGAAACCCCACATCGTAGGGGCACCCGTGCCACCAGTGCCAAAACACGCTGACAGGGACGCCCGCTTGCCGCTGCAGCTCCGCCGCAGGCTCCAGGACGCCCGGCGAGGGTCCGCGGGTCCACACCCACAACCCCGTGCTCGAGACCCAGTCAGGGACTAGTCCGAGCCGCACGCGGCTTTGAGTGACCCAGGGTTGCTCCATCGCCCAAGCCCTGTAGCCTTCCGCGGCGGTGTACCAGTCTCCGTCATACACACCGGTCAATACCTCATACGAAGGCGCGTACTCACTCGGCGCGCCTGTGCCGACCTGCGGCACGTGCACAACCTCAATGCCAAGACCGCCCTGTCCATCGCCGCACAAGGCGAATTGCTTGCGCAAGGCCGCGAGGTCGTTGGTCGACACGCGCAGGCCGGGGCCCTGGGCGCCGTAAACCGCGAGCCATTGCATGGAGAGGATGCCGGGGTACTCCCACGCGCGGCGGCCGCCTTCGGGCTTCGCGTTGAGCAGAGCTCGCGCACGCGAAGTCTTCTCGCCCATCCAGATAGGCACGGCTACCGTCTCGCCCTCCAGCGCGGTGACCCCGCCCACACGGGGAAAACACACACTGCGCAAGGAAGACTCCGCGAGTCCCTCAATGTGAATCTCCCACTTGGCCTCCGCGACTCCAGATGCAAGCGCGACCTCGGCGGTAACACGTAATGCGGGAAGGCCGGCAAGAGCGAAGTCCTGCCACATGAGACGCAACGTACCGCGTGGCGAATCGGAGGTTTCCCATGTAAAACGGCTCGCCTGGGCGGGGCCGATCTCGCGTCCATCCATGAATGCGGCACGCCACAGTTCCAATGAGTGCGTCTCGTCAATGTAATCATGCGCGCTGGCCTTGGCAGTCAACTCCAACAAGTTGCCCCTTTCGATATCAAAGGCAAGCCGTATGGAATCGGATTCCAGGACGGGTGTGGCGGGGCCGGCGAATGCGCCCGCCGCGACGAGCACAATGGCCGCGCCGGCCAACATTGTTCTGACCAAACGATGAGCATCGACCACGCGCATTGTTACCTCTCCGATCCTGTAGAAGCGCAAAGAAACCCCGGCCCGATCACGCCTGTTCAGACGCCGCTTGGCCAGCCACCGGCTCAGGACTGCTCTCGGCGTTGGGGTCGGGTGTCAGGATGGTACGCAGGCACGCCGGCAGGATAATGGAGACCGGCGTGCTCAAGATTGTGCCAAATCCAAGCGCGATCGCCATGGGCACCAGGAAGCGGGCTTGGCTCGACGTTTCAAATATCATGGGTGCCAACCCCGCAAAGGTGGTAAGCGATGTCAAGACAATCGGGCGGAAACGGCGGCGCCCGGCACCGACGACCGCATCTTCGAGCGACATGCGTTCCTCATGGAGCAGGCGGTTGATTTCTTCGTTGAGAACCAGCCCGCTGTTGACAACCATGCCGGACAGGGCCATGATGCCGAACAGGCTGACTATGGAGAGGTCGTAGCCCAACAGGACATGGCCGAACAGCGCCGAACCCGCGCCGAACGGGATTATTAGCGAAATGATGAAGCCCTCGACATAGCTGCGGAACAAGGCCGCGAGCATGGCAAAAATGACCAGCAGGGAGATGATCAGGCCCAAGCGAAGCTCGTCCATGGCACGATCCTCCTCGCGCTGGCGCCCGCCGAACTCATAGGTCAATCCGCGGAAGTCCGCGGCGAGGGAAGGCAGGACCTCCTCGTTGAGGCTGCGGCGAATGTCGTTGACATTGGCAAGTTCCGGGACCGTATTGCAGGTGACATTGACCACGCGCTGCCCATCGACCCGGGTGATCTCCGTGGTCGATACCCCGTAGTGGAGTCTTGCGACCTGCGACAAGGCGGCTTCTCCGCCGGAGGGCGTCTGGATGACGAGATCTTCGACATTCGCCAGCGAGCGCCGCTCGTGTTCGGGCAGACGAACCATGACCTTCACTTCGTGGCGACCGCGCTGAAAGCGCATGGCCTCGGCCCCGTAGAATGCATGCCGGACTTGTCTGCCCACATACTCGGGTGTGAGCCCCATCGAAAGGCCTTCCTTGGTCAGGTCCACCTCGATTTCCATCTTGCCTTCGCTGAATCCATCCTTGATGTCCGACACGCCGGTGAAGGTGGCAAGTTCCTGGGACAGCCGTGTGGCGGCAGCCTCCAGCACCGCGCGGTTGGGGTGGGATAACTCCACCGTAAGACCCGCCCCGCTGCCCGGACCTTCCTCCCATTCGAAGTACAGGGATTTCATGCCCGGCACATCGCCGATCTCTTCGCGCCAGGCCTTGGCGAACTCGCCTTCGGAGAAGGTGCGCAAGTCCGCTTCCACTAAGTAGAAATTCACATCCGCGAAATTCTCTCCCCGTCTTCCCACAACGTTCATGCGTCCATTCAGAACTTTGTCGCGCCCGCCCAGGCGGTCCGCAACGCGCAGACCCGCCTCCTCCACATGATTGGCGATTCTCACCGTATCAGCGAAAGCGGACCCGACAGGAGTCTGCACCTCGGCATCGACACGCAAGCCCGTGATGACCGGCGAAAAGGTGTAGTGCATACGGCCCGTGTAGTACCACGCAAGCATCACGGCCAGCCCCGCGAAGAGAATGCTCAGCGTCAAGAAACGCCAATGGACGCACGTGCGGATAAGTGGCACGATCACCGCATCCGTGAAACGGTCAAATCCGTTCGATACCCACCGCTGCCCCCGGCTCATGGCGGCGAGAAGGCCACGGCCACTCCCCAGCTCCTTCCCGTGTCCCAGGTGTGCGGGGAGAACGAAGAGCGCTTCCATGAGCGACACCAGGAACACCGCGATAACGACCGCGGGGAGAGGCGCAAAGAATCGCCCATTTTCGCCGGGCACAAAGAGCAGAGGCACGAACGCCACGATGTTGGTCAACACGGCAAACATCACGGGCACCGTCATTTCGCGGCTTCCGATAATGGCCGCACGCATGCGCGATTCTCCCTGTTGCGCGCGGTGGAAGACATTCTCGCCGACGATGATGGCATCATCGACGATAATCCCCAGAGTAATGATGAAGGCAAAGAGGGAGACCATGTTGATGCTGGCGCCCAGAAACGGGAGCAACAGCAATGAACCAGCGATAGTCGTCGGAATGCCGAGAGCGACCCAGAACGCGAGGCGCGGTTCAAGGAAGAGCCCCAGCACGACAAGCACGAGGGTCAATCCCATCAATCCATTTCTCATCAGCAGATTCAGGCGTTCCTGGTACTGCTCCGCGCGGTCGCGCATGATGCGCACATCCACGCCCTCAGGCAGCTCCTTCCTCAGCTCCTCGAGATACGCATTGACCGCATCGGCAATCTCGAGCGGTTTCTGGTCGCCGGTCTCGTAGATACTGACGAACATGCCGTGGCCGCCATTGAAGAGGTTCTGCAGGGGCCGGTCTTGAAAACCGTCACGTATGGCGGCTACATCGGCGACACGGACGTCGGTCCCACTTTCGTTTGTCATCAGGACGATGTCGCCGTACTCGCTCGCGTAGTCGCGGCGCTCGCGCGTGCTCAATAGGACTTCGCCCGCGTCCGTGCGTACCCCCCCGGCGGGGACGTCACGCGCAGACTCGCGAATCCTTTGGGCGGCTTCGCCCAAGCTCATCCCGAGAGAACGCAGAGTCGCCTGCGGAATTTCGATTTGGATTTCCGGTCCACGGCCCGTTCGCAATTCGACATGTTTCACGGCGGGCAGCGCCAACAGGTCGCGGCGAATACGATCGGCCAACTCAAATATCTGGCGTTCGGTCAAGGGGCCGTAGACGACCATCCACATGACATCCGTCTGTTCCTGGCGCAAACCAAAAGTAGGGCGTTCCGCGTCCTCAGGAAAGAAGCTGATGCTGTCGATGGTGTTCGTAATATCCTGCAAGGCGCGGTTCGGATCGGCGCTTTCGAGCAATTCGACTTCCATGTCCGCGCCGCCCTCGTCCGCCGAGGTCACGACACGGTCCACGACATCGAGACTGAGCAGTTGCTCTTCGATGGGCAGGACGATGCCGTCTTCCACCTCCTGAGGAGTCGCGCCAGGATATGAAATGGAGATATCCACGATGTCGAGCTGAAAACGCGGAAAGACCTCTTGCTTGATAGTCAGCGTGGCGGCAAGTCCCCCGAAAAGAAGAGTCAGCATGAGGATATTCGCGGCCACATGGTTGCGCGCCATCCACTCGACCAGCGTACTGAGTCCCGCCGCGCCAGCCTCGTGTGAAGTGCGATCTGCGTGCTTGTGAGTGCCGCTCATGTCTCAGTCTCAAGGATGCCGGGGAGGGCGGAATCCGCATCATCCTCGATGACGCGCACCTCCATCCCGGGGATCAAATCGTCCAGGGGAGAAACCACAATCCGATCGCCGGGTCTGATCCCATCGGCAATGGCAAGCACTTCCCCCTGGCGCCACAAGATCTCGACCGATCGTACTTGAAGGAGATTGTCGGAATCCGCAACCCACACTTCGCCGTTTTCACGTAATCCCTTGCGCGGGATGGAGAGAGTATCCTCTAACGTTCCCGCGTCAAGGTCGGCCCGCACGTACGTATTCAACGCCAGGGGCTCACGTGCCGTTTCCCGCGGCTTCAGTCCCAGCGGGTCTTCAACTTCAAGGAGCACTTGCGCCATCCGGCTTTCCGGGTCCACCTGCCCGAGGTGCCGGACCACCCGCCCGGGGATTCCTTCGTCACCAGAGCCAGCCACATCGATGAAGACGTGGACGGTATCACGGCCTTGTGCCGCGGCCTCGAGCACGGCGCTTAGCCGGTCGATTGGGACAGACACCTGAATCCAGAATCGATCGGCTCCCGCAAGGGTCGC
The DNA here is from genome assembly GCA_020847495.1 of Candidatus Hydrogenedentota bacterium. Lineage (GTDB taxonomy): Bacteria > Hydrogenedentota > Hydrogenedentia > Hydrogenedentales > SLHB01 > JAHDWY01. Next base: position 8,458 of record JADLCA010000139.1, read on the forward strand.
CACGGTAGAGCCGGGCGAGACGCTCTGGCCAACGTCAACATGCTCACTCAAGACGAGCACGTCAAACGGGGCCGCGATACGGGTTCGCTTCAGATTCAGTTCCGCTTGCTTGACCAGGCTCTGCGCGGAGGCGATTTTGGCTTCGGCCTGTCGAAGCTGCGGTTCGCGGAGGGCCAGTGATTCGCCGAGTTCGGCATGGTTCATATCCTTGCCAAAGAGGTCCCATTCGCGTTTGGCCACAAGTTGGCGGCCTTTTTCAACCTCAAGGGCTGCTTCTGCTTCGGCCAACGCCCCCTCGGCCTGAGAAAGGGCCAACTCGTATTCTTCAGGGTCAATAGTCAAAAGAGTCTCGCCCGCGGGGATGATTCCACCCGGCTCCAGCGCCGGATGCATCTCGACGACTCGTCCCGACACCTCGGGATGGATCTCCACTTCGCGGGCTGGCATCACCGACCCATAGGCCTCCACCAGCCTCGGAAAGGTCCCCCGCTCGGCCTACACTACCGCCACGAGAGGACGCGGCTTTACTTCTGATGTCCGCTTGACCTGAGGTGCTGAGGCGAACAGGACTGCCACAGCCGCGCCGCCACCTGCGAGAACAAGTATGGGCGATAGTACGGAGATGATCTTCAGCATCCAGCGTTTCATCTATTGCTTAAGCCTCAAGGTCCATCGGCGCACAGTGGCGCGGTTCCAAGATTGTACAACTTTCCGAGATATCAGCATCCAGGGACGGGGAACTGGCCTTCAAGCGGTTGAAGCCCTGGGCGCGGCACCGTAGCCCCTCCCGTAGACCGATACAATTCGATCCGAAGCGACACCAGAACCCGGCGATCGCGGAGCAAATCGCGTTGAACTTCCTGCAGGTCCTGGATTGCCGTAAGCACAGGAAGATAGTCGGTGACTCCCAGGCCGTAGCGCACGCGCGTCTCATTGACCGTCTGCTGCAGGATGGTCTCCCGCTGAACCAGCGCCTCGATGAGATCCCGTTGGCGTGCCTCACGCCACAGCGCGGTTTCCACTTCTTCCACCGCAACCAGATAAGCCTCGGTGTACGCCAGCAGCGACTCCCGGAACCGGGACTCGGCCTCCATCACGGCGGCCTTGCGCTCGCCCCAGTCGATAAGCGGTTGAAACAGACTGGCCGCTCCCGAACCGGTGACGGATGACACCAGCGACGTTTCGCCGTAAACCAGCGAGCCGTTCAGCGTGAGCCGCGGCAGCCGCTCCGCGATAGCCGAGGCGACACGGAAATCGGCGGCCACCGCCACTCGCTGCAGGGCCTTCAAATCCGGACGGCTCTGGAGTAGTTCAACGGGAACCGCCACCCGCGGGAGTGCCGTGTCGGCCGGTAGCTGGGCCACGGCGTCACCCGTGCGGTCCTCCCCGTCCGGCACTTCCCCCAGAAGTACGTCGAGCCGATTCTCCAGGAGCCGCAGTTGGGACTCCACGACCGGGACTTCCGCATCGATGTCGGCCAGTTGTCCACGCTGCTGCAACACATCCACAATGGATGCATTACCCTGGAGGAAGCGCAGCTCGATCAGTTCCAGGAACGTCTGGGCAGACTCCCGCTGCCGTTGCAGCAGATCGTACTGCAACCGCTGTTCGACCGCTTGGTAGTATGCTTCGGCCACTTGGGCCGACAGGAGGAGACGCAGCGCCTCGTAGTCGTGCAGGGCAGCCGCCCAGTCCTCGCGCTGGGCGTACGTGGCGGACCGGAGCCGGCCCCACAAATCGGCTTCCCAGCTCAGAGACAGACCCGTTGAGTACTCTGTTTCGTAGGTGTCAGTCCAACTGGAACGTTCGTTCTCGGCCTTTCGGGCATCGCGCCGGTCGATGGCATCACGTGTGGCATCGAGCAGTCGCCGGTTGACGGTATCCGCGTCAGGTGCTGCGTCTGTGCTGCCGCCAGCGCCCGAATCCGAATCGAGGAAGTCGTTGATCGTGGACTCGATCGACTGAATAGTGTCCAAGGTATCGAGGATTTCATCCTCGCGGTCCACGCCATCTTCCTTGAGGCGTTGCCATTCGCGGGTCCGCTCCACATCCGCATCCAGTCCCAGTTGCGGGAAGCGGACGGCGTTCACTTGGCGAAGGATCGCCTGAGCCCGGTCAATGCGTTCCACTGCTTGCGCAATAGTGAAGTTCTGCTGCAGGGCCGTTTCAATCAGACCGTCCAATACGGGGTCTGAGAAAGCCTCCCACCATGGCGTCCCTTCTTCCGGGGCAGGTGCGCCGGTCTGCATGCTGAAAGATTCAGGCGATTCCACGGAAGGCAGTGGGCCGGGATTCACGGCGCGCATCATGCAGCCGCTGGGCAGCATCAGAAACACACAAAGGACTGCGCCCCCGGCAGCCCACAATCCGTATGCGCTTAAGCGCTCGCGCAGCCACGCGTTCATGAATACCCCAATCCAACTCCGAGCAAACGCCAGACGGGCGTATACTACCGATTGTGCAGGTCTGATGTACACCGCAGGGCCCCGCGTGTCCGCTCGCCGGCAGTATGTGCCCGGCGGCTGGAAATGGCATGCGGCGCGGCTATAGAGTGGGCCACGGGCAGAGGGCCCAGTCGCTTCGTACCTGGAGTCCAGGCTGTTCGTAGCCAAATCGTGAAAGGGCCGGGGTTATGAGGTTCGCACGTATCCTGATCTTGGGGCTGATAACCTTCTTGGCGGGTGGCCCTGGCATGAGTGGCTATGCCGGGGTTGCCCCGCAAACACCCGCCCCCGCCCCCTCCACTCTGGAGCCGCCCGGTGACACCCCCGCCCCGCCGCCGGACACCGAAACCGCGATGCCCGCGCGTGAGCCTGAAACCTTGGATCTTTCCGTCGCGCGCCTGACGGAATGGCCCGCCCCCGAAAAAAGAGCGGAGGCCCCGGTGCCCCTCCAATACGACAAGTGGGCCGGACCCTACATGAACGCGGCGGGGGAACGTTGGGTCAACCAGATCAACCAGTGGTACACGGAAGGCACTGCCGCGGGCCTCACCCAAGACACGTTTCGCAGTTTTGACAACGACCATTCGAGTATCCGAACCGTGTTCTTCCCTCAATTGAATGTTGCCGAGCCCGTCACGTCATTTGGGACTTCGTGCAAAAACGTCCTCGGGCAGCGAGTGACTATGGGCGTGCAATCCTACGGCACCCAGGGCATGTGCGTGGCGGACTTCCACTGCGTGAACACAATCCGTTCTTTCTACGAATCGGGTAAGCCCGCGCCGGGACCTCAGGCGTTGTTCCGAATCTTCTATGAGAACAACTTTGTGTATGTGGCTCCCGCGGTGGGGACGTTCGCACCGGACAAAGATGCCTTCTCGTTCTTGAGTCCATTCTACCTGCATTCCGTCGGCGCCTCCGGAACGGACGCGACGTTACTGAAACCGCTCGTATTTGCCTCCGCGGCGCTGCCTCCGGACCTGAAGACGCGCATCCTGCGCAACGGCCTGTTCGCACCGGTGATGATGTATCTGTTCAAAAACGCCATCGCTGGGGACATCAAATCGCCCGACGCGCACCTTCCCGCTTACACGCTTCCGGAAGAAGCGGAGAACGCGCACCCGGGACCTTCCCCATTCCTGGACACATTGATCAGCTCGGCCCATGGCCTCAAGCACGTGCCGCCGGTCTGCCGCATGAAAGCCACGCCCGTCGCTCCGTCCAGCGCGGAGGGCAAAGAAGTCCAACTAGCAGGGTATATGGAAGACAACACCTATGCCTTTTCGAGCGCGCTGCGCCCCGGCGAAGCGCTTGAATTGGAAGTAGATCTGCGCCCCAGTTGGACGGATGAGGGCAAGCATGTGACCGAATACTATGCCGCCGTGCTGCGCGGCAAAGCCGACATCCAAAGCCTCGAGAGCAATGGGTCTCGGGTGAAAGTCACGGTCCCGTGGGAGGTGCGCGATCGCGACCGTGATTTCCGCACCGATATTCTGCTTCTGGTCAGCGATGGCACGTATTACTCCGCCCCCGCCTATATCTCTGTCCGCCACATTCACAAGCTCGATCCGATCATCCGGGGGATCCGAATCAAATGACTACATTGCATGTTTTGCCGCTGTTTGTGTGCATCGCAGGTTTCCTGCAAGGGGCTGCTCCCCTGCCCATGGCCGTCTTTCCCGAGAAACCCGTGCTTGTACAACTGCGAGACGATTCGCTTCTCGCGCTGTTCCTGCAGACGGTGGACGGAGTGCAGGAAGTTTCCGCGCAACAATCCAAGGACCTCGGCGTTACCTGGACGGAACGCCAGACACTATTGGGTCTCGACAAAGACACCGGCATCTGGAACCTGCCCTTGGCATTTGCGGGCCGGGACGGGGCGCTGCACCTGTTCTTCCTCAATGACGGGCGCACGCCCGCGGTCATCGCTGACGAGGCGACTCGCCCCCGCACAGGACGGCTCTGGGATCGCCATCTCGACATCTGGCACACGAAGACCGCAGGTGGCCTGGACCAGTGGACGCCTCCCGCGAAGATATGGGAGGGCTACACTGGCGCCCTGAATTCCGTCATCCAAATGAAGAGCGGGCGTATCCTTCTGCCGTTCTCATTCGTAACACGGCGCACGTGGGCCAGTCGCGGCGAAGGACTGGATGCCTTCACGTATCGAGGTCAGTTCGATTCGACCCTGGTGTACTCGGATGATGAAGGTGCGACCTGGCAACTGTCGCCTGCGGACCTCAAAGTGCCGGTGCCTGACATCGTTTCGGCCTACGGCGCCGTGGAGCCCGTGGTGCTTGAACTTGCGGATGGGCGAGTCTGGATGCTGGTCAGAACGCAACAGGGACGCTTCTACGAGTCCTTTTCCACGGACGGCGCGGCTTGGTCCACGCCACGCCCGAGCCCAATTGTCTCCTCCGACTCTCCGGGAGGGATAGTTCGCACGACGGACGGGCGCATCGTGCTCCTGTGGAACAACTGTCTGCGCTTTCCGTATGCCTATGGCGGCCGTCAGGTCCTGCACGCGGCGGTATCATCCGATGAAGGCCTGACGTGGCGCGGCTATCGCGAAGTGGCACGCGACTCCCTGCGCAATGAGCCGCCTCCGCCCAGGGGCGATCATGGCACGGCCTATCCGTTCCCCGTTGCCTTGTCGAATGGACGCGTGGCCTTTGCGACCGGCCAGGGCGAGGCTGCGCGCATCGCGTGCATGGTGCTGGAACCGGATTGGCTGCTGGAAACGCGGCTATCCGACGATTTCTCGAACGGATTGGACGCGTGGTCTGTGTTTGGGACCCAAGGCGCCGGCCTTCTCCCCCACCCTCGGAATGCCTCTGCACATGTCCTCGGCGTTCAGAAGATAGACAAGGATTGGCCCGCGTGCGCAGTGTGGAATTTCCCCGCCGGCAGCAAGGGCACCTTGCGTCTCAAGCTCCAGATGCCGCCTATGGCGCAAGGCATCTTGATAGGCCTTACGGATCATTTCTCGGTGCCGTTTGACGAGGAAGATGTGTTCAACAACGTCTTCAATCTCCGAATCGGGCCAAGAGGAGAGATCGCCGGGAGCCCGTCCGCATTGGACCCGCACACTTGGCACACTCTCGCCTTCACCTGGGACTGCGCGGCGGGGACTTGCGCCGTCACATTGGACGGCGTGGAAGCGGCTACGCTCCGCGCACAACGCAATTCAGTGAGTCTGAGCTACTTTCGTGTGAAATCGGTGGCGGGCGCATCCATGCCGCTGCTGTTCGCGGAGGGACGCACAGTGAATCCCGAGGAAACCGACGCCGCTCCCCTCTTGATTGAATCCGTGGAAGTGAATACTGAAGACGAGCGACCGTTATCCGGAGAGCATCCATGAATTGTCCGCGCCGTGCAGTGGCTCTATTGATCGCTATTGTCCTCGGAGGCATCTGTGGAATCGCCGAAAATTGGGTCGAAGATTCGTTCGAGGATTTCGGCGATGGCACGCTGGACGGAGCAGGTCAGAACATCTACGTGAGCCGTGACGGCTCGGTTCGTACCATCCACCGCTTCGACCTGAATGGCGATGGCTGGATCGACCTGCTATTCAACGGCACGCACGATCTGATCGGCATTCTCCCTTCCACCCTCGCAACGGCGAATACAGCCACCGCGATCCAGTATGACCCCTTGGCAGTCGAGGGCGCGCTTACCGCCGCGTCCGGCGACCTGAACCGCGACGGATGGCAAGACCTGGTGTTCTGTCCCAACCGGCAGGGCATCCAGAATCCGCGCAGGTTCGTTACCACGATCTATGGAGGTCCGGACGGCTGGCCCGCGTCGCGCAGCAACGGAGTGCTGCCCACGTACGATGCCACGGACATCGCGGTGGCCGACCTCAATGGAGACCAATGGCCGGACATTGTGTCACTTAACGCGCCCGCGTGGTTGCCCGGGCAACCCGAAGGCCGGATCGTGCGCACTTACTGGGGAAGCGAACACGGCTTCATCCTGACCCGCTTCACAGACCAAGGCGTGAATGGCGCGCTGGCCCTGGATGCCGCGGACTTTGACGCGGATGGCGCGGGCGATCTCGCCGTGCTTCTTGCCGATTCAAAGCTCCAGATCTTCTGGGGCGGGAAGGAGAACGCAAATGCGGCGTCGTGGACTTCCACTGTTGTCGATCTTCCAGGAGCAGGACGCTGCATCACGACAGGCGACTGCAACGAGGATGGCCGCACCGATCTCGCAGTGGGCACGGAGACGGACCACGTATATGTCTTCTCGGGAACGGGAGAACGCACATGGACTCCGCCGCAGAGCGTCGAGGCGTTCCCCGCGACGCATGTCGCCCTTGGCGACGCGGACAATGACGGCCATACCGATCTCCTGTTGACGCGCGCCTCAATTGCGCACGCCGCAGGCGGCGAAGCCATCGGTTCGGGCAAAGAGGACTTGGGCCAGGTGCACGTGCTGTGGGGCGGAGTGGATGGCTGGACTCGCTCCCGCGTTACAACATTGGATGTCCCATACGCGACGGCGGCAGCTTCAGGCGACCTGAATGGGGATGGGAAGAATGACGTTGCCATCGCGGTGTACCAAGGAACCGCCGACAACTTCTCCGGGAGCGCCGCCTTTGTGTTTGGCAACGGTACGCGGACCCTGAATGCTGCGGTTCCGGGCGCCCTGGTCAGCGGCGCCACCGATGTGCTCATCGTGCCGCCCCATAACAACGCTCCCGCGCATGCGGTCTTCAGCAACAGCCAGGGCGGGCACGTGGACGAGCGGGTGTTTCTGCAGTTGTTTTGGGGGAATGCCGCGGGCTTCTCTCTGGAGCGTGTTTTCAACATCCCGTTCAACAGCGGCTATGAGGCGACGGCGGCGGACCTGAATGCGGACGGAGCGGCCGACCTCATCGCGCTGTGCTCCGGCCATGCGGGCGGTGCCACGGCCGAGGCCATGACGCAACTGGGTGCCAACATTTACTGGGGCGGAGCCGCGGGTCTCGATACAGCATCCCCCCCGGCCGTCTTGCGCGAGTACAATCTCTATTCCAGCAACACCGCCGATTTGGACAAGGACGGATATCTCGACCTCGTCCTCGGCGCGTTCGCACCGCCCCCGGACGGCGGCCCTGATTTGCTTGTCATTTACTATGGCGCACAGGAAGGCTTTTCTCGGGAGCGCCGCGTCGCCATACCTTCGGAAGGGCGTTCCAGCATCTGTGCGCTGGCGGATCTGAACGGCGATTCCTGGCTCGACATCGCCGTGACCTGCTACGTGACGCACTGCGCGCGCGTCTTCTGGGGCGGACCCGAGGGGTACGCGGCGGACCGGCAGCAGGTTCTCGAAGCGCCTTCACCGATCGAACTGGAAATCGCGGACCTGAACGCGGACGGCCGCCTGGACCTGATTGTGGGCAGCTACGAGGATTCGGTTGCGGGCCATCATGACACCGGCATCTTCATCTTCTGGGGCAGCACAGACGGCTACCGCGAATGGAATGCCCAGTGGCTGCCGGGTCTCACACCGCTTGGCCTCACCGTGGCCGACTGGGACAAAGATGGGTTCCTGGACCTCTTCTCCGCGCACTACCACGGCGAACTCACGCGCGAGCAGATGCCCTGCTACCTGTATTGGGGTGGGCAGAAGGGTTTTGAAACACGCAATCGCACGGTGTTCACCGGCGACTCGCCGTCTGATGCCCTGGCCGCGGACTTCGACCGCGACGGATTCTTGGACCTCGCGCTGGCCTGCCACACGCGCGACGGCGATCACGCCACGGATTCCAAAGTGTTCTACAACGACGGCCACCGTTTTGCCGAGCCGCGCGTCACGAAATTGCCCACCGTCGGCCCGCACTGGATATGGACCGAGGACATGGGCCACATCGCCAACCGGGGATGGAAACAGACCTACACGTCATCCGTCCATGAACTGCAGAGCGCCGCAAACACCATCACGGCTGAAGTGGACGCAACCATTCCGGAAGGAACCACTCTCGGCATTGAAGTGCGCTCCGCCACTAGCGCAGCTGCATTGGATTCGGCCACCTGGAAGCCGCTTCAGGACAACAAAGCATCCATCGACCCGCATGACCGTGCGCTCCAGTACCGCGCCGTATTCACCTCCGACAACGGCGACCGCTACCCCGTGCTCGAGCGGGTGACGGTGACGGTGGAATAAACCCGTGGACGCGATTTACCAATAAAGACACAGGCGAGGGCGCCTGTGCCACACGCGCTTGCTTAGCCTGCGCGGGTGCTTCGTTTCTCGCCGTGCTTGGATTGCCAGCTCGCCCCAAGAGTTTCAGGCAACCGAGGAGGAGCAGATAGAAGTGTGGCATAGGCGCCCTCGCCTGTGCTCTTGATTCAAGGTCATTCTAATCTGCGAGCATCCCCGCCATTTGCGGACTCTCGCCAAAGATCCCAGGCGGTCAGGCCTTGCGGCGCCCGCTTCTTTCCAGCGAAGCTCGCCAAATAACCAACGCCGAAACACACCAGAAAGCTCAACGGGAAGTAGTAGATGAAATGGACCGCGGTGTAGCGCTGCACATAAAGCACCAGCGGTATGGCAACGCCCACGCCAGCGCACCAGCCCCCAAATGTGCCTCGCCGTGTGAGTACGCCGAGCAGGAACAGCGCCAGCACGGGCCCGCTGAAGAGCCCCAGGAAAGCTTGTGACGCACGCATGATCGACCCGAGAGAGGATGCGAAAAAGGCCAGGCCAGTGGACAGCACTCCGAGCAGAAGGGTCATCCCCCGCGCGAGCGCGAGTTCGGCTTTGTCGCTGAGGGGTCGGCGCAGCGACGGGCGGATGAAATCGCTGACCAGCACGGTCGACACCGAGTTGATGCCGCTGTCCACCCCGGACATGGCCGCGGCAAAAAAACCGCTCACGACAAAACTCGCGATACCGGCGGGCAATGCAGTGACCATGAAGTAGGGAAAGATCCGGTCATCGCTCACGCCCTCGGGCAAACCTTCGGGGCGGACTGTGTAGTAAGCGAAAAGCCCGAGGCCAATGAATGCAAGCAAGGTCATGACCGCCAAGGTGATGAGCGAGTTGGTCACGGTCGCCCAGGCCATCGAGCGGTAGTCTTTGGACGAGAGAAGACGTTGCACGGTCACCTGATCGACTCCATAATCGTGCAACAGATTGAAGAAATATGAAACCATGACCGCGCCGACGGTCATCTCGGTCAGGCTCGGCCGCCACTCGTACAGGTTCAGATGCCCAGTATCCGCGGCTGTCTGCAAGATGGCGGGGACACCGCCCGGGACTTCGATGGCCAGGGCCACGGCCACCCAGATGGCGCCGCCCACCATCACGACGAACTGAATGACATCGGTCCTAATGACGGCCTCGATACCACCAAGCGCGGTGTAGAAGGTGCCTAGCGCGCCCATCACGATGATGGAGATCCACATGTCGAAACCCGTCACCGCGGAAAACGCCAGCGCGGGAGCGTAGATAATCGTGCCAAGCCAGCCCAGTCGCGCCAGAACAAACAGGCCTGAGACCGCGTAGCGCGCGGATGGCCCAAAACGCCGGAGGACGTATTCGTAGGAAGTCGTCACGTTGAGGCGCCGGTAAAACGGAAAGAACAGCAGAATGATTAGCGGAGAAACCACCGGAAGCATGGCGATGCCGACGAGGATGGACACATTCTCCCGATAGACGATGCCGGGCACGCCCATGAAGGAAACTGCGCTCGTGATGGACGCGAAGACGCTCATCGCAACGACGATCCACGGCATGCGATTGCCCGCCAGAAAGAAGTCGCGGGCATTCTTCTGCCGCCGCGCGAAGTAGAGACCGACGCCCACCATCGCACCCAGGTACAGGACGAGGACGACGTAGTTCAGGCGCCCTTCCGGAGCCAGTTCTTCCATACCGCAACCTCCCGCGCTTCGATCAGTCATTCGCGTATACAGGATTGCGGTGAGCCGCGCAAGTCGCGGACGTGCTTTGACCGCGGACAAGATCGCGGAAAAGGAGCATGCACGAAGGCGTAAACCAGAAGTCACATCCCCCTCGGCCCTTTGGGCCTGCCCCCTTCAAAGGGGGACGCAAGCGCGTGCCCTTCGGGCCGTCGGAATTGGAATTCCTGCAACACTAGTGTTGCATAGGTGCCCCTTTGAAGGGGGTGAAGGGGGATGTTCTTCTCTTTGACCTTCCACAATCCAAGGCCGCCGCCAGTGGCGGTTGCCTTTTGCCCTGCCCCCCTGCACAATACAAACGCGTATTGAATGCGCGAGCATACTGACTGCGCATCGAATGGAGGCCACATGGCAAATGTCCACAAGGATTTTCATGGCGCTTTGAGCTATGGAATCGAGTATCTTCACGAACGCTCCGGCGACGAGGGCGTGCGGGCATTCTTCTCGGGCCTGGCGGGCACGGTTTACCGGCCACTGGTCGAGGACCTGCGCAAACGCGGGCTGCCCGCCCTGCGCGAGCACTGGCAGCGCATCTTTGATCTGGAAGGGGGCGTCATCGCGTTCGAGATGCAGGGCGACGCTCTGGTCCTCACCGTGCACCGTTGTCCGGCTATCGCGCACATGCGCGAACAAGGCTACGCAATCGCTCCCAACTTCTGCGAACACACGCGCATCGTGAACGATGCCATATGCAAAGCGGCAGGCTACGCGGCCTCCGTTGAATACAACCAGGTTGAAGGCCGCTGTGTGCAGCGATTCTGGAAGGCCGCGTCATGATCTCCTGCACCGAATTCATCTGGGTCTACAGCGAACTCTTCCGCTATCTTGACGAGCGCGGCGGAAAGGACGAGGTCTTCGCCTTTTGGAAAGGCATTTCCGACAACTTCCTCGGCAACTTGCGCGAGTACATCCGCACCGAGGGGCTCAAGGGCATGCACAAGTACTGGACACACACCCTCGGAGAGGAAGGCGGGCGCTCCATCCTCACCCTGTACGACGACACGTTCATCATCGACATGCACGATTGCCCTTCCGCCAGACTCGTGCACCAAAGCGGACGCGTCGCGCCCTATGAAAGCTACTGCGAACACTGCCGTCACTTGTACCCACCGCTCATTCGCGAGTATGGCTACGAAGTCGACTACGACGTCATCAGTTGCGAAAAGGGCCGCTGCCGCATGACGGTCAAGCGTCCACCGGGCGCGGTCACACCGGATGCGCCGGCAAGAGCTTCAGACTCGTGAAGCTGGCGGCGCCTATCGCCCGCATCCTTGCTGCGAGCTTTACGGCGCTTGCAGCCGCCTGGGCGCAGGAAAAACCCAAGCCCCCGGAAGTCATCGTGCCGAAGGGACGTATGTACACCGTAGGCCGCTGCGAAGGCGGGTACACGCTTCTCACGCGCGAAGGCGACCGGTACACAGCCATCACCACACTCGACGAGGCGCGTGCCTGGAAAGGCCGGGCGCCCGGATTCACGGTACCCGAGGGTGACATCCCGGCAGCACAATTGCTGCTAGACCGCAATGGCGAGCTTCACGCATTCGCGTTGAAGGCGCGAGGCACGGGCCGGAGGCCGGCAGTGGATTTCTTTATCGACTTGTATCACGGGAAGACCGCGGAGCACGGTGCGCGATGGGGCGAAATGAAGCCTTTCTTCGAAGGCTATGTGGGCGACATTCTTGACGCCAAACAGCTCGACACGGGGCGTATTGTCGTGCCGTTTGCATACTGGGTTTCCGGACTCGACGATGGCCCGCCCGTTGGTTCCAACCGCAGCACCACGGTGATATCCGACGATGGCGGCATCACGTGGTCGCAACCGGGCGCCGCGCTCGTCTCGCCGTGTTTCGCCAACCATAACGGGAGCAACAACGGCGCCGTGGAACCCGTAATCCTGCCGCTGAAAGACGGTACCCTGTGGATGCTCATGCGCACCCAGGCGGGTTTCCTTTACAAGTCCTTCTCGCGCGACGGCGTCGCGTGGTCGCCTGCCACCGCCTCGCGCTTCCACTCGTCCTCGGGCCCGCCCGGCGTACTCCGGCTGCCGGATGGGCGCATCGCCGTCTTCTGGAACAACTGCGAGATGCCGCCTCGCCATGAAGGGCAGGGAGTCTACGGGGGAAGAGACGCTCTACACGGCGCCATCAGTGATGATGAAGGCCGCACCTGGCAAGGCTTCCGGGAAATCTACCGCGACGCGCGCCGTAACGAGTCTCCGCCGCACAGCGGCGATCGAGGAACAGCCTATCCCCTGCCCTCTTACTCGGAAGATGGATACCTCATGGTTATCGCCGGACAGGGTGGAGGAGGCCGTAACGTAGTCTTCATCGATCCCGCATGGCTCACGGCCACGCGGGCGTACGATGACTTCTCCCACGGCCTCGAAGACTGGTGC
>JADLCA010000140.1 GCA_020847495.1 Candidatus Hydrogenedentota bacterium
CGGCAGGGATGCCGGCGCTCCTGGTGCGGCTCTTGTGTGGCGTTCCTGGGGAATGTGCTAGACTCGCTTTTGCGTGAGCCATGCGCTGCATTTGCGGCACATGAACGCTACGAGGAGTCAGTGCAGAATCAGAGGGGAAAAGCCATGTTATTCGATATCGACCTGAAAGCATACAAGCTGGTGGACCTGTCGCTTGAGGTGGTGCCGAACCAAACAACCGAGGGCCGTCCGTTTGAGGTGAAGGAGGGCCGCCTGGGCGATGGCACGCTCAAGTACGACATCGTAAACACCCACACCCACGTGGGCACGCATATCGAATCGCCCGTGCATTTCTACTTCAAGGGCAAGACCTGCACCGACTATCCGCTTGACCATTTCATGGGCAAGGCCACCTTGCTCAAGACGGACATCGAGGAGTGCGCGCCACGCGTCACACTGGACTTCGTGAAGCGGCAACTCGAGCCGCGCCGGGGTTCTTTCGAGGTTCTGTTCGTGCGCAATGACACCCCGCGCAACCCCCTCATTTTCGATATGGACTGCGTGCCGTATTTCGCCGAACTCGGCCTGAAACTGTTCATCTTCGACTGCACCATTAACTTCGGGCAGGGGTTGGAGGACGGCAAGACGTTCCACGACCTGCTGCTGAGCCGCGATTGCCTTCTGGTGGAATTCCCCGCCAATGGGCAGGCCCTGGACCGCGACATGTTCTATCTTTTCGCCATGCCGCTGAAGATCAAGGGCATCGATTCGAGCGGGTGCCGCCTCTTCGCCGTGGTGGAGCGCTGAAGGGGGAGCGAGCAGAATTCTCCCCTCCGGGAGGAACATTCTTCCGGTAGTCTTCCTGAGTCGCGAAGCGATCTGCCTGTAAGTCGTTTATTTATAATTGATTAGCCTATTGCGCAGATTGGGCATAGGCTTTGCTTCCTCGCCTTTGCGGGTATTCCCCAGCAAGGGTGAGGCAGGATGCGGATCGTACCAATCACAGGCCAACAAGGCGCGGAACCGGTTCCGGGGCTTCTACCGGTAGCAACCACGCCCCCGTCCGCCTTCCACAACTTTATTGAAAAGGTGCGGAGCGATTCCTCAAGCCGGAAGGCGGTCACCCATACCGTGGCCAAGGGCGAGAACCTGTGGCAAATCTGCCGTGACCACCTCAGCGCCCACGGCAAGAAGCCGACCAAAGCGGAAATCCATTCCGCCGTCACGCGCCTTGCAAAGGAAGCGGGACTCAAGAACCCTGACCGCCTGACTGTGGGCCAGAAGTTGAATCTCAGTTCCCTGAAATCCGAAAGCCCGGCGACGTCCCAGGGACAGTTGTCGAACGCCTTCCGCGCAGTGTCCCTTCCCGAGGCCGCGCAGCCGCAGAACCTCTCAATGCCCGCACAGAAAGTCCAGACTGCCATGCCTGCGGACAAGTCGGGCCTCAAGATGCCCGATGAACCCCGGCGCGTGGGATACGGCAAGATGAATCTGCCGATGGCCACGAGCAGGGCCCGGGTATCCGCGCCACCTATCGTTCCGCATGGCACGTCCGCGGCACGCGCCCTTTCGCAGGACACCGTTGTGGAGCCGGCGGTTTCGAGTCGCAGCGTCGACATTACCGGCCTCATGCAATCGATCCTGGAACCCGGCTCATTCTCCGACACGGTGATCCTGCCCGGCAGTCCGTGGTCCAAGGTGCTCGGTGGGCCCGCGCGGCTTACATCGAAATACGGAATGCGGACCGACCCCTTCACGGGCCGTCCACAGTTCCACCAGGGTTTGGACATCGCCGCGAAGTCCGGAACGCAGATCTACCCCTCCATGCCTGGCAAGGTCACGTTCAGCGGGTGGCGTCCGGGATACGGGAAGATGGTGATTGTCGAACATCCGAATGGCCTGCACACGGTGTACGGGCATGCGTCGAAGAACTTGGTCAAGGCGGGTGACGTGGTGACGACGGATACGGCGATTGCCTTGGTGGGCAGCACGGGCCGCGCCACGGGACCCCATCTTCATTTCGAGGTGCGCAAGAACGATGTCCCCGTGGATCCGCTGCCGCTGTTCAACGGCGACTCACTCCACGTAGCCCAGGCTCTCTAACGCGTTGATATCATCTTCGCTGAGTTCTGCCTCGGTCGCGTCGAGTTTCGTTACCGCCTGATCCCAATCCGCAATGAGCTTGGTCAGGCTCTCCGCGTGATCCGGCTGGTTCTTGGCCAGATCCTTCAACTCGGCGGGGTCCGGACTGAGATCGAACAACTCGGGACGGGTCCCGTCCAGGATCAACTTCCAGTGCTCGGCCAGAACGGCCTGCCGCATAGGCGGCCGCGAAGCCATCAGCGCTTTTGCGCCAGGAATGCGGGGTACCGCGCCACCGTACGTTTCGATGACGCGAACACGGTCCATGGGCAGCGAATCCTTCAGGAGATCCGCGCCCAGCATGCCTTCCACCTTGGGGAGTCCCGCGAGACCCAGGATTGTCGGCGCGATGTCGATGCCGCGCGCCGGGATCTTCGACCTTCCCGCGCTCACGCCGGGTCCGCGAATGATCAGGGGGATGCGCACTTCGTGCTGGTACACTCGGCGACCGTGGCCGAGGTAATCGTGTTCGTAGAGACTCTCTCCGTGGTCCGCGACGAAGACTACCGCGGCTTCCTGCGTCACGGCGGCCAGGATCTGACCGATGTGCGAATCCGTGTACGCGACCTCCGAGTCATACCGCACACGCGTTTGGCCGGTTTCATCCAGCTTGCGCAAGGTGCGATCGCCGGGATTGAAGCGGCTGTGGAAACGGTACGGCGCGTGCGGATCCGAGTAGTGGATCCAGCAGAACAGCGGTTTGGCCGGATCGCGTTTCGCCAGCAAGTCGAGCGCGATGCGCGTGACCTCGTCCGCGTAGCGCTCCGACTTCAACACGCCCCAGCGCTTCTTGTTGAAGCCGTCCTCGTAAGTGTCGAACCCGCGCGCGAGCCCGCAGAGCGGCGCTTTCAGCGTCCAATTGCTCTGCACACAGAAAGTCTGATAGCCGGCCTTCTTGAGTTCTTCCGCGAGCGTGGGGATGTCCTCAGGCAACGGAAGACCATTGCGCGCGGCACCGTTCATGCGCGGGAAACGGGAGGTCATCATGGCGCCGAAGGAGGGGGACGTCAGCGGCACTTCCGTGACGCAGTCCTCAAAGAGCAGCGCGCCCTCCGCCAGGCGGTCCACGTTGGGCGTCGTATCAAATTCGTATCCGTAACACCCAAGGCGGTCCGCCCGCAAGGTGTCCACGGAAATAAAGACGATGTCCGGCGCGCTCAGGCACGCCGCCACAAGGAGGCAAAGCATGGTTGGAATCCTCTAGCCCTGGGAGGGCGCAGCTTCGGGGGCAGGCGCGGCCTCCGCCGGAGCAGGCTCCGCGGGGGGCGCGGCTTCTTCAGGCGGCGCGGTGATGACCCACGTGCACGTGGCGGTCAAGGGTCCCGTCTCGTGTTTGGATTTGCGCACCTCGATGGCCTCGCCTTTGGAGTTGAATGCTGTCAACTCCAGGGTGAACTGTCCAGCAAGCGCCATGGGGGGAACATCCACCTGCAGGGACCAGATGCCGTCCCCGGCCTTGGCGTCCGGCGCAACGCCATTGTCGTACACCGGAAGCTTCATGCGCGTGTCTTCCAGCACCACGCCTACGATCCGATCGATGATGTGTTGCTTGTCGACAACCTTGACGGTAATCACCGCGCTGTCGCCGGGTTTGAGCGTAGCTGGGTCAATGGTCGCGTCTTGAAGTTTGGGCTGGCGTCCAAGGGTATTGCACCCCAACGCCGCCACGACCAGCAGCGTGAGCGCCAACATCGCACATGTGCGTTTCATTCGAGAGTCTCCCCGCGTAAAGTAGCCGATACCACAGGGTAGCCCACGGCCCCGCGGCCTGTCAAACCGTAGGCGCGTCTGTGTACGATTACGTCGCAGTCGAATCTGGGGTTGACGGGGAGAGTTCAGGCGGAGCGGCGCGGTGGAGGTCATGCAGAATTACAGGGCCGTTATTCGATATGCGGGCACGCCTTTTTCGGGATGGCAAGTGCAGCCCGGCGAGCGCACCGTGCAGGGAGACCTCATGGCCGCGATGGCGCGCATCGCGGGGCAGCCCGTGCCCGTGCACGGCGCGAGCCGCACCGACGCGGGCGTGCACGCGCTGGCCCAGGTATGTTCATTCCGCTGGCCCAAGGAAGTGGACCCCGGCCGGCTGAGACGATCCTTGTCCGCGATGCTGAGTCCGGACATTCGCATCGACGCGCTGGAACCCGCACCCGACTGTTTTCACGCGCGTAAATCCGCGAAGGCGAAGCGGTACTGCTACACCTTCGATATCGGGCGCGAGCCGGATCCTTTTCTGGCGCCCTTCGTGTGGACCGCGCATCGCGACACCGACGTGAAGCTGTTGCGCGAGATTTGCGGAAGGCTGGAAGGCGAGCACGACTTCGCGGGTTTTGAAAGCAGCCGGGCCGCGCCCAAACACTCGACAGTGCGTACCCTGTATCGCGTCACACTCGAAGAAGGTGGTGTGGTGTCACATCCATCCGCGCAGCACGTGTGGCGGCTCGAGTATTTTGGTAATGGTTTTCTCTACAAGATGGTCCGCAACATGACCGGTACCCTTATGGAAATTGCGCGAGGCCATCACCCGCAATCGCGTCTGGCAGAGGCGCTCTCAGCGCCTGGCCCCTATCTCGGCTATACGGCCCCCGCGCGCGGGCTTACACTCATGGAAGTGAGCTACTGAGATAAGAGAAATGCGCTATGCCACGCCGGGCCATAGCGCACTCTACAGAGGGTAAGACCTATGGGCTTCGTAAGTCCGGAACGGTGGGATTGGCCGTCCGGCGCCAGCTCACGCCGGCAAGTCCAAGGCCTATTAAAATGGGGTGACATCCGTGTCAGTTGACCTTGACCTCCGTGTCTCGGCCGTGCACTTTCTTTATCGGCTGATCACACTGGATCTTTAGTGTATATGTGCAAGCGTGGACGAGGATTCCGATTGGGAAACCGGGTGCCGGAAAAAAAGGAAGGACGCCACAACTATGGGATTGTGGCGCCACTCTCGGAGGGAAAACTATCTGCAAAACCTCAGGTGAAACGTAGGGATGGACGCCTCACCACACTGCAATACCCGGCGTAGGGATGGCCGCCGGATACCTATATCAAGGCCGTTGCGGGGATGCGCACCGGACCGTGATTTCGATGGTTGGGTGGTACGCCCAGCCCAACCCCCGGGTTCAACTTTCGCGACATCCGTGTCTTGTACCCGCCTTAGCCTCCGTGCCTCGGCTACACCATGTATATCGGCCAGAGCCCGGAAAACTTGAGCGTGTCCACAACCCGTAGACGCGCGTCCAAACCGCGCACTTTCTCTCGTCCCGCGCGTCCTGCTACAATTGCGTCCGCTCAAGGAGTTTCCATGCACACATTGATCGTTGGCGCGCGCGGCCAATTAGGCCGCGACCTGGTGGACGTATTCTCTCGCGAGGGCAACATCACCGGGCTCGACATTCCGGAACTCGACATCACAGACGCGGATGCCCTCCGCGCCGCGACGCAGCGTTTTCGCCCAACCTTGGTGGTGAACGCTGCCGCGTACACCGATGTTGAAGGTGCTGAAGACCACCGCGCAGCCGCCTTCGCGGCCAACGAAGAGGGCGCCCGCAACGTCGCGCGCCTCGCCGCGCAGCTGGGTGTGCCCACCGTGTACTTCAGCACGGATTTCGTTTTCGGCGGAAGCAAGAGCACGCCATATGCCGAAGACGATCCCGTCGCGCCGCGCGGTGTCTATGCCGAAAGCAAAGCGGCCGGAGAAGCCGCTGTCCGCGAAGCCTGCGCGCAGCATTTTATCGTGCGCACCGCCTGGCTCTACGGAGCCGGAGGCAATAACTTTGTGGAGAAGATACTGCGCGCCGCCGCGGCGCGCCCGCGACTGCGTGTGGTGAATGATGAAACCGGCTCGCCCACGTATACGCGCGACCTTGCCGAGGCGACCTGTGCTTTGTGCAAGACGACAGCCTACGGCACATACCATGCCGTCAACGCCGGCGCGTGTTCGCGTTTCGATTTCGCGCGTGCCATTCTGCGCGGCGCGGGGGTGAAGACGCCGGTTGATCCGTGCACGGCCAGCGAGTATCCGTCCAAGGCGCCGCGTCCCGTGTATTCGGTTCTGTCGACGGAGAAGCTGCGTGCCGCATGCGGATACACCATGCCCCCTTGGGAAGACGCGCTTCGCCGGTACCTGCAAGCACGGGAGACTCAGTAATGCATCGTATTGTGGTAACCGGCGGCGCCGGGTTCATCGGATCGAACTTCGTGCGCTATGCGCTTGGCGCGTACCCGGATGTACATATCGTCAACGTCGATAAGCTCACGTACGCGGGCAATCTCGACAATCTGAAGGATCTCGATCCGGCGCGCCACACCTTCGTGCACGCGGATATCGCCAACGCCGAGGCCATGGCAAAGGCCATGGATGGCTGCGACGCGGTCGTGAATTTCGCCGCGGACAGTCACGTGGATCGCAGCATCATGGAGGCCTCGGACTTCATCGCCACCAATGTGAAAGGCGTGCACAACATTCTCGAGGCCGCGAAGAAGCTCGGTACGAAACGCGTGCTCCTCGTGTCGACAGACGAAGTTTACGGAAGCATCGCGAAGGGTTCGTTCAAGGAGACGGATCCGGTGGGACCCCGCAATCCGTATTCAGCCAGCAAGGCAGGTGGCGAGCTGTTGGGCCTCTCGTATTTCCACACGTTCGGAGTCCCCGTGACCATCACGCGCGGTTCCAATACCTACGGTCCGTATCAATACCCGGAAAAGGTGTTGCCGCTCTTCGTGACCAACGCCATCGACGGCGAACCGCTCCCCCTCTACGGTGACGGCAAGAACGTGCGCGATTGGCTCTTCGTGGAAGACCACTGCCGCGGCATCGACCACGCCTTGCGTCACGGCGCACCCGGCGAAATCTACAACATCGCCGGCGAGAACGAGCGTGAGAACATCGTGCTGACCACGAAGATCCTCCAGGAGACTGGCAGGGATGAGTCCCTGATCAAACCCGTCACGGACCGGCCCGGCCACGACCGGCGCTACTCGATTGATGCCTCCAAACTGCGGGCACTGGGTTGGGAGCCGCGGATGAACTGGGACGACGGGATCGCGTTGACGATCCGCTGGTACCGGGACAATGAATGGTGGTGGCGAAAGATCAAATCCGGCGAATTCCGCGAATACTACAAGCGCCAGTATGGCCAGCGCGGGTAAGGCGCCTGCCTGGAATCAGATAGCCCAAATCCCCTGTGCGGACAGACCGTGAAACCTGGAGCGGAGGATTCCTGTCCAAGTTCATGCAGGGACTGGAGATTCAAGAATGAAACTCGCGCGACGAGATTTTTTGAAGCTGACTACTGCGACCGCCGTGGGTATGACATTGGCGGCCCCGGCACTCCCAGCGGAAACGCGTAACGGCATGCCCTACCGCACGCTTGGGAAAACCGGCGAGCTGGTCTCGCTGCTGTGCGTGGGCGGGTATCATATTGGCGTGCCCAGCGAAGATGAGTCGATCCGCATCATGCGAACCGCCGTGGATGAAGGCGTCAATTTCTTCGACAACGCCTGGCAATACCACGACGGGCTCAGCGAAGAGCGCATGGGCAAGGCCCTGAAAGATGGTTACCGGGACAAAGTATTCCTGATGACCAAGCACAAAGGCCGGGACCGCGCGACGGCCCAGCAGCATCTGGAAGACAGCCTGCGCCGGCTTCAGGTCGATGTCATCGACTTGTGGCAGTTTCACGAAGTGGTCTTCGAGGACGAGCCCGCGAAGATCTACGAAAACGGCGCCATCGACTTCGCGCTCGAAGCCAAGGCTCAAGGCAAGATCCGTTACATCGGTTTCACCGGCCACCGATTCCCCTCAATTCATGCGGAGATGATCGATCGTGGTTTCGCGTGGGACACGGTGCAGATGCCCCTCAACGTTTTCGATCATCATTTCCGCAGCTTCGAGCAAACAGTGTTGCCCAAGGCCACGGAGAAGAACATGGGCATCATCGGCATGAAGACCTGCGGCGGAACCCCGGGTAATATCCCGGGCACTCAGGCGGCAACTCCCGCCGAATGCCTGCGCTACGCCATGAACCTGCCGGTATCATCGGTGGCCTCAGGCATGGCTTCCCTCGATCATCTGAAAGCAAATATTGCCACGGCCAAGACTTTCAAACCCATGGAGCCTCAGGAAGTGGCAGCTCTGTTGGAACGCTCTCGCGGCCCGGCTGGGGATGGGCAGCATGAACCCTACAAGACCCTTTGGTACAAGGCGTAGATGCATCAGGGAATTCACCGATACATTTCACCGTATGGGAAGCGTATCCTACGCTGCTGGTGCTCTGCTCCGAAACCTGCCTGGGCAATCAGTGGGGGCTTGACGCAGCATTCCGCATGTAATGTCACGTGCGGCCAAGAGTAGTGATACATGACGTATGGCATCTTGATGGACGCCGGGGCAGGGGTTTCCGCATTGCACGCTCGCACACGCACGCAAAGAAGGATTGAACGTGAAAGTTAATGGCACGCCCAGTCGATCCCTGATCCTCACGGGAGGAACGGGGATACTCGGAAGTTGGATCTTGAACGAAGCGCTGGAACGCGAGATGACCCCCATCTTGCTCATGCGCGATGAGAACGTGCATCACGCGGAGACCCGGCTGAACGCGGTGCTGCGTCTCCTCGGCAAACAGTCGATGCGCGGAGCGGTGCAGATTGTGCGGGGCGATGCGCGGGAACCCAACCTGGGGCTTTCCCTGGAAGATGCGGACGCTCTGCGGTCAAAGGTTGGCGCATTCATCCACTGCGCAGCATCCACCAGCTTCAATCCCAAAGATGACGAGAACCTCTGGGCGACAAACGTCACCGGGGTCGAGAATGTGCTGGATTTCGTGTCGCACACCGGGATGGCGCTGTATCACATCAGCACGGCCTACGTGGCAGGTACGCGCAATGACATCGCGCACGAAGGCGACCTGGATGTCGGCCAGGATTTCAACAACACCTACGAGCGCACGAAGTGCATTTCGGAGGGCTTGGTCCGCGAGGCTTTCGCCGACGGCCGCAGCTACGGGGCAATCTTCCGGCCGTCCATCATTGTCGGCGCGACCGACCACGGGAAGATCTGTGATTTCCAGAATTTCTACGGGTTCCTGCGTCTCGTCGACATGGCGACGGCCCGGAAGCCCAACGAGCAGATGCGTATCCGCCTTGAAGGCAACGCGGACACCGACACCAATCTCGTGCCCGTGGACTGGACAGCCAAGGCGCTGTGGCACGTCATTCAGACCGAGGGCGATCGCTGCCTTACCTATCACCTCACGAACCCGTATCCCGACACCGTGGGCCGTCTGAAGGAGTGGGTGAACCAAATCGTCAGCGAAAGCAACGTCGAATTCGACGTGGTCAGAGAGCTGGATGGGACGCCCTCCCCGCTGGAAGGTATAGCCCACAACGCGTTTCAGCACTACCGCGTATATCTGAAGCATCAGCCGGTCTTTGACCGTACGAACACGGTCCGGGCCACGGGTGAAGCCGTTCCCTTCCCGCAACTGGGCAGCGACCTCTATGAGAGGCTGCTGAACTACGCCCGCGCCCAGCGTTGGCGCGGGGCACTCTCCAGCCGGGCCCTCAAGCACACGGCCCAACCCGACGCCGCCGCGGTCTAGGCTGCATATCTCGCTGGGCGGGTTCGAAAACCCGCCCTCCTACCCTGGATTTCTCGGCCCCCCCGCACGTGGCGGCTATGGTGGGACAGCAGGGGCTTCAAGGACAGCAAGTACGGCTCACGGCCCGCCACGCTGAACGCGATGAGATATGCGGGCCATCCTGGAATGGCGGAGGGGCCGAAGGTGTTGTGTCTGGCGATGTGTCCAAACAAACACTGAGGTTCGACTGCCGTCTTCAGCGCCTTATAACCTCATTGAGTTGCTGGAGTTACAGGATCCGCGCCATTGGCAGCGCGGTAGGGTGTCATGAATTCATCTCGCGTCCGGGCTGTTCTAGCCCTATCCATGCTTCCGGCCCTCATCCTTTCATGCGGGCAGGGGAGTTCCGTCCAGGTCATCGAGGAGACCCGCCAGTTGGACCGCGCCCCGGCACCTCCCACAGCGGTCAGCAGCGCGGAGCGTTTTGGCATGCGGACACCCGCTACGCCTGCCGTCGCGGGTGCTGCCGCGCTTCCGTTCGAATGGGCCGTGCCCGAGGGGTGGACCGAAGCTCCCAGCAGCCAGATGCGGCTTGTCAATCTCGTGCCAGGGGGCGACTCCCGCGCCGAGTGTTACCTGACCGTCCTGCCGGGGTCCGGTGGGGGTGTCGAGGCTAACGTGAACCGCTGGCGCAACCAGATGTCTCTGGAGCCCCTGTCGGCTGAAGAATTCGCCGCGTTGCCGAAGAAGCCGCTACTGGGAGAGGAGGCGGTGTACGTTGAATTCGATGGCGTATACAAGGGGATGAGCGGGGACCAGAACCAGCCCGGCTTCAAGATGGTGGGCTTGATTCTTGGCGTTAGGGACAGCGGCGTGTTCGTCAAGATGCTGGGTCCCATAGACCTGATCGACAAGGAACTGGGCCGTTTCAACGAGTTCTGTGAGTCTTTGAAGATCAAACAGGCGGGGACACCGGCCGGGAGCGCATCGGACGCACACGATCATTCCGGGGAACTGGCCCTGCAGTGGACCGCGCCGGAGGACTGGACGAAGAGTCCGGACCGTCCCATGCGTACGGTCACATTCACCATGGGTGGAGATGGCACGACGGAATGCTACGTGAGCGTCTTTCCTGGAGACACCGGCGGTCTCGCGGCCAACATCAACCGCTGGGCGGGACAGATGGGCGCAGCCTCCCTTGACGCAGCCGCAATCGCGGCTTTGCCCACAGTGACCGTCCTCGGAGAACCCGCGCCGCTTGTGGAGTTCGCGGGCCACTTCACCGACACCATGAACGGCACGGAAATCGCCGACGGCCATCTCCTGGGCGTTGTTGCCACTCATGGCGGCCAGAGCATCTTCATCAAGCTTGTCGGCCCCGCCGCGGAGGTGGCCGCGCAGAAACAGAAGTTCATCGCATTTTGCGAATCGTTGCGGCATTGAGCCGCACAAGGACCATCGGTAATGTCCAAAGCAATCAGAATCCTGATCGACGTGCTCGGCTCGTACGGGTTCGCGTGCATCATTTTCATCTTCATGCTCATCCTGACCTTCCTGGGCACAATCGAGCAGACCAGCCAGGGGCTTTTTGATGTCCAGCGCAAGTACTTCGAGTCTTTGTTCGTCGTTCACTGGGCCTTCGACCTTGTGCCGATTCCACTGCCCGGCGTGTATCTCCTGCTCGTGCTCTTCTGCATCAATCTGCTGATCGGCGGCGTTGTGCGCATGCGCAAGGGCAAGAACACCTTCGGCAATCTCATCGTTCACCTGGGCATTTTGCTCATGATTCTCGGTGGAGGCATCAAGTATTGGTTTGCCGTCGACGGGCACATGACGCTCGCGGAGAACGAAAGCAGCAGCGAGTTCGAAAGCTACTACCTCTGGGAAATCACGATTACACCTGTGGGCGGCGACGGTCCCACCACGCAGTTCATCATCCCGAATGAAGCGTTTGCGTACCTTTCGCCAAACAGCACCAAAACATTCGCGAACCCCCAGCTTCCCTTCGATCTGAGCATCGAAGGTTACCAGCGCAACGCGCAGCCGCTGCCCGTAGGACCGGTCATCGCAGATTCTGTTCGCGCAGTGGACGGGTTCTTCTTGCAGCCGCAAGATCTGATGAAGGAGGCGGAACAAAACGTGGCCGGTGCCTATGCGGTGGTCCGCCCCAAGAACGGGGGCGACGCGCAGGAGGCCATTCTGTGGGGATTCCAGCAGCATCCCGCGGCCTTCTCCGTCGACGGCACGACGTGGCTCGTAGACTTTCACAAGAAGCGCTGGAACCTGCCGTTCGAGATCACACTCGATAAGTTCACCCACGAACTTCACCCGGGCACACAGATGGCGAGGATGTTCATGAGCGACGTGACCAAGACGGAAAACGGCGTCGAGCAG
>JADLCA010000141.1 GCA_020847495.1 Candidatus Hydrogenedentota bacterium
CAAAAGGCCGTTCCACTGGTCCTACTCAATCAGACTGAGCGCAATCGTGGTCTTGAAATGCATGGGGACGCTGGGGGCGCCGGACTGGCCCAGGGGCGTCATGGAGCCGTCCACGTTCTGGTAAATGGTGCTGGAGAGCGTCCAGCCCGAATCGAGATCGAGCGTGGCCGTTCCGCTCTGAGTTCCCTCCAGCTTGACGTCTACCATGGTGCCGAAGAGATCGACCTCAGTCTTTTCGCCCGCGGGCCGGATGAGGGAGGTGACTTCGAGGGTGGCCTTCTTGCCTTCGACGGACTTGAGCGTCCACGTGTTCTCTTCCTCGACGGGGAACATCATCGAGGCGCGAAGGGTGCGGGTCCAACTCTCGCCCAGTGACACGGGCTTCGACGGAAACATCGCAAAATTCCCTTCCATCATGTCGCGGATGGACTCGTCGCTGGCAATGCTCTTCATCGCCTTGATGAACTGCTCCTTGCCTTCCTCGTCCATGGCAAGATCCTTGCGCATGGACTCGATCATCTCGGTCATGCCTGAGACGGACCGCACGGACCCGTCGCGGGCGAGTTCCATCGTGAAACCCTTCCCCACACACGACCCCAGCACCGCGAACTCCTTGGGCGGTGTCCCGCCGTCGGCGCTGTCGTAGGAGGTTTCGAGCCCCATCGACTTCAGGCTGGAAGCGGTTCGGACATACGTGGCCTTCACCGTGGCGATCCCCTCGGCGGATACCTGCTGGACGTCGTAGCGGATGTCGAAGGTCATCGTCTGCCCCGACTTGGAGAGCGAGGTGCCCACGCGCTGCGTTTCTTCTTGCGAGGTCGTCATGCGCTGCGTGTAGCTCTGGCCCGGCTGGAGGTTGAGCCTGAGCGTGTAGGTGTCCGCGGCGTGGACGATGACGGATATCGCCAAGGCAAAACCTGCGACTAGAAGTACGCGCGCCGAAGTGAGCATGAATCCGTACCCTCCCAAGTGAATATGTTTCGTGGCATCTTGCCGGAGAACGAGCCCTCTCCAGTCCAGACCGGCAGCAGCATAGCGCGGACGAGCGCCGGATCGAAAGAGAGCGCTTCCGTCAACCCCGGATTCCGGGACAGGGACATCGCAAAAGGTCTGCGCTTCTGTCATGGCTTCTTTCGTACTGCCTCGCTCTCCGAGCGCGGCAGCCAAGCGATACGCTCAATCGAGAGCCGCGACGTCCACCCGGGGTCTCGTGTTCCTGCACCATTCCGAGAAACAGGAATGGTGAAAACAGACGGGCGGGGAATTCCCAGACCTATGGGCCACCGCAGTCATGTGCTGCCGCGCTCGGCGAGCGAGGCAGTACTGAAGAGGCCGTCCTTTGGTTTCTCGGAGTTCCTCTGTGACCGTCGCGCCTCTGCGTCGATATGAATTCGAAATCGCGGGCGAGACGCCCGTGCCCCCTTCCGCACCTCTTGCTGGAATCGGTGCAATCGGTGAAATCGGCGGACGAATGTCCTCTATTGGCTTTGGCTTCGCGCTGGCATCTACTCCGGCTTCCGGTAGCGCAGCCACACGGCCTGCGCGGCGGGTTCGTGCCGGGTGCCTTCGGAGATGGGTTGCAGCGTGACCTGCTGCGGATCCGGGTAGCCCCCATGGACGTACTCGCAGGTAATGTGCGCGCGGGGAATCACCAGCGGTGACTCGTGGCCGCTCGCGCCCTGGAGCGTTGCAGGTAACTCGATGACGTTTTCCATCCAGGGTTCTCCGTAGAAGAGCGGGTCGTCGGACTCGTTGACGCTGAGCAGCCAGGGCCCATGAAACAACGCTGCTTCCAGGGGCTTCTCCGTGAGCTGGCCCGGCGTGCTGGTCGAGCCGTCGCGTAGGAGAAGGCGCGTCGTCAGTTCCATGGAAACGTCCAGTGTATCGCCCTGCCGCAGAGGAGTTTCGGGCACGAGATATCCCGCGTCTTCACGCGCGGAAACGGGATTGCCACTGAGAGAGAGTGTCACCGTTGAAGTCCACGAAGGCTTGCGAATGCGCAACGCGATACCAGCCTCCGGCGCTCGATCGGCTGTGATCGCACAATAGGGACGGCGCGGATCAGACGGGTTTGTCGTCACGGTGACACCGCGCGCACCGTCATCCCACTGCGCGTCGAGGAAGAGATTGACTGCCAGCGCGCCATTCTTGTCGCGCACGATGGCATCGGCCACGTCGCGGAACGCCCGCAGCCCGTGCATCGTGCAGCACCACCACGCGCGGCCCTGCCCAAGCGACGGCGCGACACCGTGACTGAAGAACGGGTGGTGCCCGAAATCGCCGGTGGCGAACTGATCGTTGTAGAATTGGTTCAGCAAACAGCGTTCGGCGCGTTCCAGGTACGCCGCGTCGCCCGTTGTTTCCCACAGCATCAGGCTCAGCCGGATGAAATCGGCCTCGGAGCAACCTTCATCGCGGTCAAACTTGTCGCCGAAGTACTCGCGCACGCCGCCGTACACCAGGTAGTCCGGGGAGTTGATCAGCCCGTCGTACAGGCTCTTGACAAGGGTGAGGTACTGTTCGTCCCGCGTGGATGCGTGCAACATCATGATGCCCCGGAGGGTCGTCAGGTACCCGTGGGTGTGCTGGGCGCCGCGCTCCTGCAGGAACCACGGCAGCAGGGCAATGGCGCCTTCCCGGTACTTCGCATCTCCCGTGGCGCCGGCGAGCATCATCAGCGGCTCGACGAGCTGGCTGAGGCAGATCATCCCCGCCGCGCCGAGGCTGGTCACGCGGTCGACCACCGCCTTGTCCATGCAGCCCGTGGACACGGAGATCAGGAAGTCCCCCGACCGCTTGCAGGCGCTCAGGACTTCTTCGCTGGGAGTCGTGGCATTGTATTCGAGGAGTCCCACGAGCAGCCGGCCGTTGCCCCAAAGCAGGGCCATGTGGTCGAGCCCCACAACGTCTGGCGTGTACTGAAGATCGACGCTCCCGAAGCGGCCATCCGGCTTCTGGCAGGCCAGGATCTTGTCCACCAGGCGCTCCATGCGCAATGCAACGCCCGTGGGAGGCATGCACGCGAAGGCCCCCAGGTAGCGGCCCGAAATGTCCCCGCTGTAGCTGGCGAAACGCCGCGGATAGTCCGGCCGGAGCGCCACATCGGCGATGATGAAATCATCTGTGAACACCGGGTTCGTGCCGTGCAGCATGCGATCTTGGGCCATCGCGATGCGGTACTGCAGCTCGCCTCCCGGTTCGATCATGGGCGCTTCACTTCCCGCCAGCGCGCAGCCTAGCACGAGCAGCGCGAGCGCACGACTCAATAGGTTCATTCCGATTCTCCCCATGCCAAGCGACGGCGTCGTTCGCCGGCGCGCTGTATGCCGCGCACACTCTCTCGGAGTTCTGTGGTCCGGCGCGTCGCGGCATACGTTCCCCTGTGATTGGAGCGGTGATCATTGGCGATCACCAATAGATGGTGCGCTTTTTCAGGCCGGGACTTCCACTATGGCGCAGGTGCGCTCTCAACCCTTATCGGCGAGGGAACGGCTGGGGTAGAAGGTCTGGAGGAGCCGCGCGGTCTCTTCGAGGGACAACTGGCCGGCCGCAGTGCCTTCGCCGAATGACGCGAAGGTGAACAGCGAGCCCAGCAACGGGAAGAAAATGCGCGTCGCCATTCCGGTGTCTCCCATGCCAATGGCCACGACCCCCTTCTCACGGTGGCGAAGCGTGAACTGGACCAGGGTCTGCACATCCTCCGGTGATGCGGTGAGGGCGGCCACCTTCACGATATCGGCGCCGCTGGCCCGCGCCCGATTGGCGACCGAGTCCAGGAAGTCCAAGGAGGGCGTGCTCTCGAAGTTGTGGTACGAAACGACGACAGGCTTCTTGGCCGCCCGCGCGGCGTCGACCACTCGCGTAAGGATCGATGAAGAGGACAACTCGATGTCGATGGCGTCCACCGCGGGAAGGACATCTTCAAACAACGCAGCGCGTTCTTTCTCGGGCGCGGTCCATTTGCCGCCCTCCGCCTGGGAGCGAATGGTGGCCAGGACAGGCGTGCCGCCAAAGCGCCGGAGCACCTCCAGCACGCGGCCTGGCGTGTAATCCGCGAAATGATCGACGCGCAGTTCGGCGAAGTCCATGCCCGCGCGGCGCGCCTCCCCGGCCTGAGCTTCCGTGACCCCATCGCGGAACGGAACCGCGATTCGGGGTATCCGCCCGTCCAGACGCACCTTTCCAAACATGACTGCCATTAGACGATTCTCACACTCCGTCGTTAACCCGAATGCCTTGCCCTCACACCCGATTCAGCGCCCATCTAGTTCCGCGAATTGTGCCGCACTGCGGACGCCTGGACTCATGAAGTTCGATCGGACACGAAATGCTCACGCGTGAGCCTGCAGGGCGTTGCTGGAGCATAGCCACGGCGCGGAGGCGCACCGAGATATGCAGGGTAACCGATTGCACCGCCCTATTGTACCGCCTTTTTGCCACCCGCGCCAATGTCGCTTTGCGGGGGGGGGAAACCGCATGTGATACGCGTTGGGTTCCGGCTGAAACGGCCGAATGAGAAACCGTGCATTGATTAGGGCGGGATTTGCTCCCGCCCTCTTCATGCACGGCTGGCGAATCAAGACACAGGCGAGGGCGCCTGTGCCACACGTCTCTCTCCTGTCCGTGGCTTGTTTTGGACTCTTGAGGATTTCGAGCATGCCAAAGATGGGAAGAAAGAACCAACCAAGGCATGGCCAGCGCGTGTGGCACAGGCGCCCTCGCCTGTGTCCCATAAGTCAATCTTGGCGTATCAGAAACGCCGTCCGCCCCGGTCTTTACTTCCCCGTCGTTCCCTGCCAGAATTCACCGGTTGTGTGAACGGGTCGGGTCTCTCGCCCGCACCGTTGAGGAAGCGTCCCGCAGGAGGTCATCGGAATGCCGGCATTGCCCGTTATCAAGCCCACTCTGCGCTCGCGGATCGGACTCTATTCCATCGGGCACGCCCACTACTGGAACCAGTTCGACGGACTTCTGCAACGCCTCATTGACTATGGGAAGTTCGTGGAATCGCGCCTGGGCGCCTGGGCCGAGGTGTACAACTTCGGCATGGTGGATACCGAGGAGAAAGCGCATCAGGCGGGCGAATTCTTCAACGCGCACAACGTGGATCTGCTTGCATGCCATGCCGCCACCTACGCCATGAGCGCCACCCATGTGCCCATCCAGCAGATTTGCCGGCGCCCCACGGTGGTCCTCAACCTGCAGCCTTCCGAGCGGATGAACTACGCCAAGACCGCCACCGGCGAGTGGCTGGCCCATTGCTGCGCGTGCTGCGTGCCGGAGATCGCCAATGCCTACACACGCTGTGGGATCCCATTCCAAGTGGTCAGCGGCCTCCTCGGCCTGCCCGCGACTCCCGCCATTTCCGTGGCCAATGAGGCGACCGAGAAGCACCCCGACGCCGTGAACGCGTGGCGCGAAATCGAGGAGTGGGTGCGCGCCGCGGGCGTGGTCCGCACACTGCAGTATGGGCGCATGGGCTTTCTGGGCCACACGTACCCGGGCATGCTCGACATGTACAGCGACTTCACGATGGTGCAAGGGCAGACGGGGCTGCACGTCGAGATCCTGGAGATGTGCGATCTGGAACGCCTGGTCGCGACGGTCACCGAGCAGGAACGACGCGCCAAGCTCGACGAAGTCAGGGAATTGTTCATCATCAGCGAGGACTCGCCCTCGGACCCCTTGGCGAAGAAACCCAACCCGGAACAGCTCGATTGGTCCTGCACGGTGGCCGTGGCCCAGGAAAAGCTGGTCCGCGAGTTCAATCTCGACGCGCTCACCTACTACTATCGCGGCGCGGCGGACAATGCCTACGAGCGGCTGCAGGCCGGCTTCATCCTTGGCCACTCACTGCTCACGGCACGGGGCATCCCCTGTTCGGGGGAAGGCGATATGAAGACTGCTATTGCAATGAAAATTTCCGACGTCCTGGGTGTCGGAGGCAGCTACAGCGAGATCGTGTCCACGGACTTCGTCGATCAAACGATTCTCATGGGACACGATGGCCCCTTCCACATCGGCATTTCCGATCGCAAGCCAATTCTGCGCGGCATGGGCCTGTATCATGGCAAGTGGGGCGCGGGGGTGTCGGTGGAAGCCAAGGTGAAGACCGGGCCCGTCACCTTGCTGAGCGTCACGCAGACGCAGAACGGCCGCCTCAAGATGATTGTGAACCAGGGCCAGGCCACGGACGGCGAAATCCTGCGGATCGGAAACACGATGACGCCGGTGCGTTTCGCGAAAGGGCCATCCCAGTTCATGAACGAATGGTTCGCGCTCGGGCCCACGCATCATGCGGCGATGTCCGTGGGCCACAACGCGAGCATATTTCGTAAGGTCGCCAGCATCTTGGACTGGCCCTTCGAGACCGTTTCTTTGTAGAGCCGGAGGGGCGGCAGACCACGCCGCCTCAAGAACAGGGGGAGTCTGCGCACGGTGAGTAATCCATTCTTCGGCGTGTTTCTACATGCGGTTGGCGGCTTCGCGGCCGGCAGCTTCTACATTCCGTACAAGGGCGTCCGCAAATGGGCCTGGGAGAGCTACTGGCTCGTGGGCGGCGTGTTCTCGTGGCTGATCGCGCCCTGGGTGGTGGCATCGCTTGCGGTTCCCGATGTGCTGGGCGTGCTTGTCCATGCACCGCTCAAGAGCATCGCGTGGTCCTACTTCTTCGGATTGTTGTGGGGTGTCGGCGGCCTGACCTTTGGCCTCTCCATGCGGTACCTCGGTCTGTCACTGGGCTATGCGCTGGCGCTGGGCTTCTGCGCCGCATTCGGCACACTGATTCCGCCCATCTTTGAAGGGAAGTTCTTGGAGCTGGTGCAGAAGGCGTCCGGGCTCACCACACTCGCGGGTATCGCGGTCTGCCTCTGCGGCATCGCGGTTTGCGGCGTCGCGGGCATCCGCAAAGAGCGGGAGCTGTCTGATGAGGCGAAGACCACGAGCATTACCGAGTTCAACTTTGCCAAGGGCGTTTGGGTGGCCATCTTCGCGGGCGTCATGAGCGCCTGTATGGCATTCGCCATCGCGGCGGGAAAGCCGATCGCCGAGGCTGCCCTCGCGCGCGGCACGGGTCAACTGTGGCAAAACACACCCGTCTTCATCGTGATCCTCGCGGGCGGGTTCACCACCAACGCGATCTGGTGCGTGTTCCTGAATTGGAAGAACCGCAGCGCGGGCGATTACCTGGCGAGCGGCAGGGCGCCGCTGCTGCTCAACTACGTGCTATCCGCGCTCGCGGGGATCACCTGGTACCTGCAGTTCATGTTCTACGGCATGGGCACCACCCAGATGGGCCAGTACGATTTCTCCAGTTGGACGCTCCACATGGCCTTTATCATTATCTTCAGCAACCTGTGGGCGCTCGCCTTCCATGAATGGCGCGGAGCAAGCTTTCGCACACGCGCCTGGATTACTGCCGGCATTGTGGTGCTCCTGCTGTCGACCCTCGTCGTTGGTTACGGAAACATGCTTGCGGATCCCGAGCAACAGCCGCCGCAACGTGAGCAATTGATGGAAAAGATGACACGCGCGGGCAGCTAGCCGCGCGAGGAGGAGTAAACATGAAGAACCCATTGTTGAACCGGTGCGCATCCGCGGCCGCGATCATCTGCATCTCATGTCTGCTGTGCCTGGGCGCGGCACACGCGCAGGATGCTGCCGCCCAAACCGAAGCAGCCCGTCTCCAGTGGTGGAGCGACGCGCGATTCGGCATGTTCATCCACTGGGGCCCTGTTGCGATCAAGGGTACCGAGATTGGCTGGGCGCGCGGCACCGATGTCCCCGCCGAGGAGTACGACGCGCTCTACCAGCAGTTCAATCCTGAGAAGTTCAGTGCGGCCGAGTGGGTGGGCCTCGCGAAGGAAGCGGGAATGAAGTACCTCGTGCTCACGAGCAAGCATCACGATGGGTTCTGCCTGTGGGATACGGCACAGACCGATTATGACATCATGAACACGCCCTTCAAGCGCGACGTCATGCGGGAACTCGCGGACGAGTGCGCGCGACAAGGCATTCGCTTCTGCACGTATCACTCCATCATCGATTGGCATCACCCCGATTACCTGCCTCGCGGCAAAGGCGACACGCGGCCCCCGGACACCGCCGTGTACGAACGCTACGTGGCGTATATGAAGGAACAGTTGCGCGAGATCGTCACCGGCTACGGCCCTCTCGGCATCATGTGGTTCGACGGCGAGTGGGACCCAACCTGGACGCATGAACACGGACTCGACCTCTACGATTACGTGCGTGGACTCCAGCCGGACATCATCATCAACAACCGCGTGGACAAGGGCCGCAGCGGTATGGAGGGCGTGACCAAGGAAGGCGGCTTCATGGGCGACTACGACACGCCGGAGCAGGAGATCGGCGCTTTCCGCCGGGATCGTGCGTGGGAGAGCTGCATGACGCTCGGCACGCAGTGGGCCTGGAAACCCAACGACAAGGTCAAGGACACGAAGGAATGCATCCAGACCCTCGTGCGGACCTGCGGCGGCGACGGCAATCTGCTGCTCAACATCGGCCCCATGGCCGACGGCAGCATAGAGCCCATCTACGCGCAACGTTTGCGGGAAATGGGACAGTGGCTCCAGATAAACGGCGAGAGTATCTACGGCACGCGCGGCGGTCCTATCCTTCCGGGCGACTGGGGTGCGTCCACGTGCAAGGGTAACACGATCTATTTGCACGTGTTCACGTGGACCAGCGACTCGCTGAAGCTGCCCCCGCTGGGCAAGCGTGTGGTTTCCGTCAAGCGCCTGGACGGCGGCGCCGTGTCCTTCTCCCAGGAAAACGATTCAGTGAACATTCGCGTGGCCGAAGATGCCCGCGACCCGATAGATACGGTCATCGCGCTGGAACTGGATGGGTCCGCGATGGACATCGTACCCGCGGGCTTGTAGGCTGATTGTAGGCAACCGAAGAACGTTGCGGGAGGATCGCCATGTCTTGTCGTGCCGCTCACGTCTTGTCTCTTGCAGTCCTGTGCTTCTTCGCGAATGGAGTCTTCGCACAGAATGCGGAACCCTATCCACGCGTCTCGGAAGAAGCCTTCAAAGCACGCCTCCCTTTCTTCAACCATGAACCGGCCGTTCCGCTTGAAGGGCGCGTGGTCCGTGAGTGGGACAAGGACGACACCCTCCGCCTGAAGATTGTGTTCCGCGGCGCCCAAGGCTTCCTCGTTCCCGCGTACCTCGAGTTCCCCAAACAAGCCCAAAAGCCGTATCCCCTGGTGCTGCTGCTGCATGGGTGGTCCGGCAACAAGGAAAACTGGTACGAGGATGAGAACATCATCAGCGGCGGTGTGATGCGCAAGGCGCTGTTGGGCGAAGGGTATGCGGTCCTCGCAATGGATGCCGCCACACACGGCGAACGCAGCAACGAGATCGATTATCAGCATGTAAACGCCTTCGATGATCCCGGCGCCCCGGCGCGCAAGAACTACTTCACCTACGCCGAGATCTCCATTCAAACCGTGAAAGACTACCGGCGGGCCCTGGATTACCTCACGGAACGGGGCGATGTGGACATGAACCGCATCGGGCTCGTGGGCTACAGCATGGGCGGCATGGACTCCTTCTACCTGCTCTCCGTGGAGCCGCGGATCAAGATGGCGGTGGCCTGTGTGCCTCCGCTGCTATCGGATGGCTACGGGCCGGCCTCGCCCATCGATTACTCCTGGGGCATCGGGCAGAAGCCCCTCCTGATGCTGATGGGCCGCCAGGATGACATGTACGACGCAGGCAGAGTTCAGGCTTCCTACGACCAGTACATCAAGAGCCCGAACTCGAATCTCATCTGGTACGACCAGGGACACAAGCTCACGGCCATTTACGTGCCCGATGCCTTGGCGTGGGTGAAGGAGCACCTCTAGGATGACACCACCCATTGGAATACCGGTTTGAGAGGTTTTCATTGAGCGGACTTCGGGTACGTGCTAGCATGACTGCCTATAGGTGGGGTTGTTCAAATGGGGTAGGTGCCTTGCGGCCGGCCTGACCCCGCCGCATTCCTTGCGGAAGGTTGAGCATCCCAATGATGGAATCCGTCCCGTAGATCTCGACAGCAGAGGAGCATGACCATGCGTACGAAAGCCGGTAGTCTTCTTCTCGTGTTCGCATTCGCATTCGTATTGGCGCTTGCGAATGCGGTGGCCGAAAGCACCACGCCGTTGCACCACCCGCGTCCATCGGGAAACTCAGAGGCGGGCGCTCCCGCAAAGCCTTTGAAAGTGGAGTTCCTGTCCGTGGGGAAATTCGCGAACGTGGTCTATGACCTTGTGGCCCAGTTCCCGAAGAACTCGGCCCCTGAATTCCGCGTGGAGCGGGTTACGGTCAACGGGACCGAGAATTCGGAATTCGTGGTCGCCAACCACAACGTGTTTAACGGTAACCGTTGGGTCCACGGCATCGAGGACTTCTCCGTATCGCTCTACGCGAAGTGGGAGCCCGGCAAACCATACACCATCAACGTGGAGGGCGTGACCACGGCCGGTGAGCGCGTCCAGCTTGCCGCCAACGAAACGGCTCCCACGGAACGCAAGGCCGAAAAGGGTGTTTCTTTTTCTACGCCGACGGCGGAGTTTCCCTACCACCACCTCTCGCTAACCCTCGCCAAGGAGGCTATTCAGCCGGGCAAACTCGTTTCGGTTGAAGTCGATGGCGTGAAGAATCGAGACGCGCGTTGCTTTAACACCGGCATGGCGATGCCTGAGGCGGTGGATAATGGGAGTGTTGAAGGAGAAACCTACGAGGGTGTCATCGAGGG
This sequence comes from Candidatus Hydrogenedentota bacterium, assembly GCA_020847495.1. Taxonomy (GTDB): domain Bacteria; phylum Hydrogenedentota; class Hydrogenedentia; order Hydrogenedentales; family SLHB01; genus JAHDWY01. The sequence goes on from JADLCA010000141.1 coordinate 10,768, forward strand.
GTCGCGCGACTTTCAGATCGTGGCCCCGGTGAACTGGGTAAACGCCTCCAAACACGACATCAAAGTCGTGGTCACCGCACAGGATGGACAAGAGAAGACCTACAAGGCCGAAGGCACGGCCCCCGCGACGGGCGGCTACTGGAACGCGGAATGGCCGCACGCCACGTCCATCGTGTTGCACGAGCGGGCGGGTCTCTTGCGCGAAGGCGAACCCGTGCACCTGAACCTGGGTCTATTTGCCGACGATATCAAAAACCCCGCGAATGAAATCCGTGTGATCACGTACGATCCGACCCATCCCAAGGCGGGCGCGGATGGCTATGTCGTCGCGCCGCACC
>JADLCA010000142.1 GCA_020847495.1 Candidatus Hydrogenedentota bacterium
CACCAATTCGGATGGGGGAACTGTTCCCTTTTCCACAGATTCGGACAACGCGTTGCCCAAGACCTGAGCCGCGGCTGCCCGGACGTCCTTTTGTTCATCCGCGAGAAACGCCGTCAACAACGATTGAGCGGAAGGTATGCTGCGCAGTCCCGACGCATCAAGCAGTAGAGCGATTTGAGTGCGGGACTTCCAGTCTCCTTCCTTGCTGGCGCGATCCAGTGAAGCCATCGCCATGTCGGGAGCCATGTCCCCGAACGCCGAGGCCAGCAGTTTCCCAACGGGCCCCAGCGCGATACCTGACCGTCCTCGCGACACTCCCGGCCGAACCCGCGCCACAGGCGCCACCGGCCCCCCTTGCTCCCCATAGTATTTGGGAAGCAGCGAAACCAGTACCGCCGCGGCCTCTGGTGTGTTCTGCTTGCCCAGGGCCGTCACTGCGCCTCCACACACCTGCGAGTCTTCATCCTGCGCGGCGAGGGTGAGGAGCGGCATGACCTGCTCTGGCTTGAAATGCGTGAGGGCCTCGGCTGCCGCTTCACAGACTTCGGATTTGCCCTTCAGCGCGGCCACCAGATGCTTGATGGCGTCGGGGTCCCCTTGCTTGGCCAGTCCGTCGGCGGCGGCGGCCTGGACGCGTGGGGCCGCGTCTTGCCGTGCCGGGAGGAGGCTGAAGACAAAATGCGGGTGATACGGCAGCTCGCCGAGTTGCTGCACAGCCACTTTGCGCAGCCACCAGTCCGGGTCCGCCATCTGCGTGGAAAGCTCGTTGTACTTGTCTTGCAGTTCCTTTGTCTCAGGCGCGGGACTGACCGATTCCTGATCCGTCGTTGTAGCGGGCTTCTCCGCCAGCGGCGGGGCAGTTGGTTTCGGCTGCTCTGGCTTGGGTTCCGGCTTGACCGGGGGCGGAGTGACTGGTTTAGCTTCAGAAGGCACTGTTGGACTTTCCGCCTGCGCGAGCATTTCGCGCTCCGGTTCATCGCCATTTATGTTGGCGACCTGCGAGGCGCCGGCGATGACGGCGGCGATCGCCAGAACGGCCAACACCCAACCGCCGCGGACGAGCCGCACGGGCGGCTGCGGATCGCCGAGAAGACGATGGATACGGCGCCGCAGTTGCGAGGGTTTCCCGGTCGCGGCGAGAGCGGCGGGGGAGAGGCGCATGCCGGTGGCCAATGCCGCGGCGGCCACGAGGGACTCGGCGTATGCGTAACGCTCGCCGCCCAGCACGATCACGAGGTCGTCGCAACAGTGTTCGCGCTCGACGCGGATGCGGTGCGACACGTACCACACCGCGGGATGGAAGAAGAGCGCTGCTTCGATGAGGCGTTGCGCGATGTTGACGATATGATCGTAGCGCCGGATGTGGGCGAGTTCGTGAAGCAGGAGCAACTCGATCTGTTGCGGCGGCATGCCCGACGCCAGGGATGCGGGCAACAGTACCATCGGCCGGATAACACCGACGACGGTCGGCACCGCGATGCGTTGGCAATACGCGATGACGGGGATTGCGCGTAGTTTCAGTTGGGCAGCATGGTGCTGCAAAACCTTAAGGAACGCGCTGTCCGTGATGCGCTCAGCGCGCTTGCGGAGGCGTCCGCCGCCTGCGAGGCCCAGCGCGAGCCGCGCCAGCATGAGCAGCACGCCCGCAATGTAGGCGAGCACCAGGTGGGGCGTGTAGGCACGCCAGGTGGCTGCCGCTTGCGCGGTAGCGGCGGTGGGGGCCAGGGCAGGCGCCAGGGCGCTGGTGGGCACGCTCGCTTGCGCGAGCGAATGGGAATCGGACGGAGTGGACGAAGTGGACGGAGTGGACGGGGTGACAGGATCGATCGCGCTGGGCTGACTGGCGGCACCAGCCGGAGTGATCTGGCCAGCCACGCCGGCCCGGCTTGCCGGGCCTATCTCCCCGGTCCCATAGCTCCCATACTTCCCATAATTCCCACCCGCCCCCAGCGCCATGTACGTCACCGGTACGCACAGCGCCATGACGATGAGCGCCGCGAGGTACACCCCATACCTCAAGCGCGCAGACGCGCGCTTGAGCACCACACCCGCCGCCAAGACCACCAACCCGATGGCCGCGCCCTGCCAGAGGAAATGCGCGAGCGTGAGGACAAAGCGCGCGGCAAGTTCCGGGTCATAATTGAGCGTGCTATTCATGATGTGGCCTCCCCCTTGCTCTCCAGCAGACGCCGGAGTTCGCGCAGTTCAGATTGGTCGATGTCCGCCGTTTCGAGCAGATGCACCGCCGCGGCCGCGGCCGACCCGTCGAACACGCGGTTTACCACATCGGCCAGCATCGCACCCGCGGCCGAACGTTGCTCCAGCACCGGTCGGTAGCGGTACGAGCCTTTGGACTTTCTACGGCGCACGTAGCCCTTGTCCGCCATGATGGTCATGATGGTCATCACGGAGGTGTAGGCGAGGTCGCGTTCGGCGGCGAGGGCGTCGCGCACTTCCCGCACCGTTGACGGACCGCGCTGCCAGAGGACCTTCATGATTTCGAGTTCGAGATCGGTAGGATAACGGGACGCGACACGCGGCATGGGACCGGCCCTCCCTCGGGTGGAGCAACTACTAATTAATTAGTAGCATAATCCCAACGTCAGTGTTTGTCAATAGCTACTAACGAATTAGTAGCGCCCGGTTTCCATGCCGGGCGGACTTGGGTCTCAAAGACGCCCGCCGTGGAAGGCGGGCGCTACCGAAGAGATTCATCTGATTTATCTGAGGCGCGCTGTCTGCGCATAATTCCGCGTTGTAGGATTAGTGCTTGTCAGGAAATGGGTTATGCGAGCAGGTCGCGCCTGTCTCAACGGGCGAGGAGTTCGGCCACGAGCGGCTTCGCCCTGTATACGCGGCCCAATGCCTCGACGATCGCGCGCACGTCGACGGCAACCGCGCGGCCATCGTCATCGGCATACGCGATGTAATGCGCCAGGCATGGCGCATTCACATCGAAGATGAGGCCCACGACCTCCGCGTCTTCATTGATCACTGGGCTTCCGGAGTTGCCGCCCGCGATATCCGCCGTGCACACGAAGTTGAGCGGCGTATGAAGATCAAGTCGCGATTTGCGCTTCAGCCAACGCTCGGGCAAAGCGTAGTCCTTCTGACCACGGCGCGCTTCCGCGCGTTCGTACAGACCCTGAAACGTTGTAAAGGGAGACACGAGACTGCCCCCTTCGCTGTAGCCGGTCACCGTCCCGAAGGCAAGGCGAAGCGTGAACGTCGCCCCGGGATAGACCCGCTCGCCATCGATGGCGAAACGCGCGGAAGCGATTCGCGCATAAGCGTCCCGCTCGATGGCCTCGACCTCGTCCTCACATTTCTTGCGCCACGCCCGGAAATCAGGGTCAAGGTCCGCGGCGAAGCGAATCATCGGGTCATCGGAAGCGGCGATGGCCTTTGCGCCGCCTTCGGCGAGGGCCTTGCGGACGCTGACATCCATCAATGTACACCCGAGGACCAGCGATTCCGCCCTGGCCCGAGGCGATAGATCGCCGAGGGCCCTTTTCACAAAGGGGTCATCGCCGCTGAAGGTCTCCACCATGTTGGAAAGATCGCACGCAATCTGATCGATTTCGAGGTCATCGTAAATCGGACTCTGAGAATAGAGCCCGCTGTACAGTGCATCCAGATTCGCATCGGTGTATTCCGGCAATCGCTCCGCGCTGGGTTTCGGCAACTCTTCCGCGAGCCGCACAAGGTGGGTCGCAATGCCGAACAACGTCGAGTGTATGCCGGCGCGGTGGCGCAGAAAGAACTCGCGGTAATGATTGCGCGCGGCGGCAATGTCATCCCACGCGCCGCCCCAATGGGTCTTGTACTCGGGATTGGCCTCAACCGCCGCGCGGATGCGTTTCTCGTTCTCCGCGACGCGATTCATGAGGAGCGGGTCCTGAAGTCCCGCCGAAATCGCTGTATACGCTTTGCGCGCGTTCTGAATGCCGGTCAGGTGTCCGTCGGCGATCCGCGCAAACTCATAATCGCGCGCCGAGAAGGTCTGGAGCTGTACTTCTCTCCGCCAGAAGTCACGCATGCGCACCGGCATCTCGACATCCCGCATGAACGCGAGATGCGCCGCGGTTGCGTGACGCTGCGTGTGCCCCGGATGCCCCGCGACAAAGACCAGGTCGCCCTCCGCCGCGCCGGTCTTGCTCCACGAGAGGTAGTGTTGGGGATGATACGGCTCGCCGTTCTCATAGACACGGAAGAAGCACACGTCAAGCGCGTAGCGCGGGTACTCAAAGTTGTCGTTGTCCCCGCCGAAGAAGGCGATGCTCTTCTCGGGGGCCATCGCCAGCCGCAGATCCGTAAAACGCTTGTATTGATAGAGATGATAACGCTCACCGCCGTATAGCGTGACCACCTGGCAATCGAGTCCGGTGGCTTTTTCGTATTCACTTTCGAGAACGGAAATCGTTTCGCGGCGTTCCGCGTGAGCATCGGCTGGGGGCATGCCGGGGGGTGCGGCGGACTTGACCTGCTCCGTAACGTCTTCAACCTCCCACAACACGTTCATCTCGAGATTGGGGCACTTTAATTCCAGTTCGCGTGTCTTCGCATAGAACCCCGTCTCCAGGAGGTCGATTTCCGGCGTGCTGAGATCGGCCAACGCCGGCATGCCGACGTGATGATTCGTCATCACGAGTCCATCGGCCGATACGAAGGAAGCGGAACCGCCGGTGCTCACGCGGCCCGCGGACTTCTGTACATGCTCCAGCCACTGCGGTGAAAGCCCGATGCCGAACTTCTCTTTGATGATCCCGGTGGGTGGGTTGGAGAACAGCCACATGCCTTCATCGGCATGTGCGGCGGCCGGGCACAACGCCGCAAGCATGGAGATAAGCAATCCGACGCCCGTGCCAACCCTCATATGGACCTCTCCAGCGTGGCCTTGTGAACGCGTGACCCACCGCATATTACCAGATGCGGGAACGCCGGGCTTCGCTTCGCCGCACCCAAGAGTTGCCCTTCCCCCGATCCTCTTGCTATAACACTTGTTGCGCCGGTTGCGGAGCCGTGGCGCGGCATCTCACGGTTCAACCTCTCTCGCGGGCGGGAGCCACGCCTGCGTGACAGGGCCGGAGAGGTATTGGGTTTCAGTCCATCATCCAAAAGGAGTCCCGTATGAACACGGTCAGTGGAGACAAGGTCCAGAAGTCAGCCAAAGCGGCATTCGAGGCGGGAGAAGGCCTCTTGCGGCTCGCGCCCACCTGGGTGCCCCGTTCCTTCCTGCAACCGGGACGCCGGCTGAAGTTGCATCCCGATGATTACTATGCGCTGGGCAAGCACCGGGGCGGCATTGACGAGCGCTGGTTCGCCTCGACCACGGCCGCGGACAACGAAGGCGCCCCGCCCGACGAAGGCCTGAGCTATGTGGTCCATGACGGCGTGAGGTTTACCCTCAAAGACGCGGTGGCCGCGCTGGGCGCGGAACTCATTGGCGATGCGATTTGGAGCAAGTACAAGCGCTGGCCCGTGTACAGCAAGTTCTTCGACAACATGGGGCCCATCCCGCACCACCATCACCAGAGCGCCGAACAGGCCGCCCTCGTTGGACGCGAAGGGAAGCCCGAAGCCTACTACTTCCCGCCCCAGTTGAACGCGATCGGCAACAACTTCCCGTACACCTTCTTCGGGCTCGAACCCGGCACGACGAAAGAGGAGATTGTGGCTTGTCTGGACCGCTGGAACTGCGGCGACAACGGCATCCTCGACTACTCGAAGGCGTACCGCCTGAAGGCGGGTACGGGGTGGCTGGTTGGGCCGTGCATTTTGCATGCGCCGGGCTCCCTGCTCACGTATGAGCCGCAATGGGGCAGCGACGTGTTCTCGATGTTCCAATCGCTCGTGGAAGGCCGCGACGTGTGGAAGCACCTCCTCGTGAAGGACATTCCCGAGGATAAGCAGGACGACAACGAGTACATCGTTGACCAGCTTGATTGGGAAATGAACGTCGATCCGAACTTCAGGGATAGCCACTACCTCGAACCGATCGCC
>JADLCA010000143.1 GCA_020847495.1 Candidatus Hydrogenedentota bacterium
CCTCCGGGCGTCGCCGGCCTCCGCTCCAGCCACCCGCGCCATGCCCGCCAACTGGATCCCTGGACAGCCTAAAGTGGTCCATTTTTCCGCCGCCGCGGTGGTCTAGTTTTGCTCCGCCCTTGACAGTCCGGAATACTTCCACTGGAGCCTGCAGCGGCTGGCCCTTGTCAAGCCCTCAATTTACACTCTGGATTTTACGCGGCCGGGCCCCCTCGCTTTCCGCAATGGCCCCATTGAGGATGTTCATGCCGGGACTCTCTGTCCTACCTGCAACGGAAGCCCGGAGTACTGCCGGATCACCGACGACGAGATGAAGCTGATTATGAAGAATGCGGTCAACCGGCTGTATGCTTTGCTGCAGCTCAAGGCAACCAACCCCGAGGAGTATGCGAAGGACATCGCCTTCGGAAGTCGCTATCCCGCCGGATGGGAAGACCCCGCCTAAGGCTCACTCCCGCGCGATAGCTGCAATAACCTTTTCGATCTGCCCTTCGATCACCTTGCGGATGGCCGCAGGGAGCAGGTCTTTGTGCGGCAGGCCGTGCCAAGCACCCTTCGTGCGCTCTACCGTTTCAAGGACGATCCGCCATACCGGGTCCATTGGCATGCGCGCCGTATCGGTAAAGCGCCGCACCTGGTCGAGCGTGATGCCGTCGAGGCTCTTGGTGGACCCGAACGAGAGCGCAAGGCTGTCGCCGGGAATATACGGCAGCGTCGAGACAAAGTCATAGGCCGGTGAAAGTACCGGCGTGCGGCCATCGGGATACAGCAACGACCAGTTCTTCAGGTGCATGTCGGCGTTGCCGATCAGCACCGAGAACACAAGGCGGCGCACGAATTCATAGGTGCCGGCATCACCGGTTTCGGCCCAGAGCACAGCGGCAATGTTGGCATAGCTGCGCGAGCCATACTTGTCGTCCGGGAACCCGCCGAACACCTGCGCGAAATCCTCCATGTGAATACGGCGTCCTTCGGCAGCGCGGTCGAACCGCTGGACGGCCAGCGCATGCCCCTCCATGCGCGCCGCATCGGGCGGCAGGCCCTGAATATCGGCAACGCGCACCAGTTGGATCGCGGGAACTTCGAGACCGATGGCCCGCGCCAGCTCCAGCATCACGTATTCGTTTTCGGGGACGGCGGGAAACTGCGTTGACGGCAGCTTGACGATCCACGAGCCGCCGATCCCCTGCGCCGGGATCGTCAGCCCCCCGGTCGCTTCCATCACGGCGGAAAACTTCAGTTGCACCCCCGCAAGTGAAAAACGCAGCACGCCTTTCTGCTGCTGATCCTCATGATGCTCGTCATCATGCTGGTCATGACGGTCATGCTGATTGCCGCCATCCATTGGTTTCACAACCACCGCGCCGGTCAGGTCTGCCCCCAGCACAGCCATGAGGTAGAACTCGCGCTCTTTCTTGACCCCGGCTTTCTCCGCGAGGTAGTCCCGCAGATGCCCTTCCGGCAGCAGGTTCGAGAAGAACGGCGGCAGGCGGCGGCTCACGGGCCGCACAGCCGTGACCAGCCCGCCCGCCTGTCCTTTATATGACAGGCTCAGCGTCAGGCGGTTCTGATCATCTATGTAGTCCTGCTCAAACGCGAACAGGTGACGGTCACCCGCCAGCCTGTTGATGATCCCGATCCGGCGGTCTTGCAGGTAGACGTCGAGCGCATTGACCTTCTCCAGCTCAGGAGTCACGGCGGCCCTCCGGATCATCGATCGCATATAGAGGACGCTCGCCCTCGTCGATAGCACCCGTGTCAGGGTACTGTTGGTCCCGGATCAACGACTGGACGGCAGGGACAAGAGACCGTGGAACCAGCAACAGGTCGTAATCCAGCACCCGAACAAGGTCCAGTAACGTGTTGAAACGAGGGACGACTTTGCCCGTTTCGATGCCGGAGATGTGGACCTGAGGAAGGCCGACCTTGCTGCCCAGCTCCCGCTGGCTCCAGCCGCGCGCCTGCCTCGCCGCGATAAGATCGCGGATCAGATCCTCAGGAAGGGCGGTCAGGCGGCTGGTTTTGACATGCGAAGGCATATCTTTACCTCATTTTGATATAGTATGGCATGTCGATAACCTCCTGTCAATATGCTTTGCTATATCACTTTGCCAAGTCAATATAGTTTAGCATGTCAGCCTAAGTTTGAGCCCTTCCTGGCCGCCCTCTGGCGGGTCACCTGCCCGCTGAAACTACTTCTGACAAGCCGATCTATTTGGTACGTTAGGTTTTAGCAATCTCAGGGCGTAAATGCAGCGAATATCCGCCAATTTTGATTTCCTCACGGTACACGACACCCAACTCGTGCGCCTCGGCGCTCTGGCTGAACGCTACTTCAAGAACGATCCGAATACCTGCCTGATCGAGCTGCGTCAGTTCGGCGAACTCCTGGCCCAGATGACCGCCGCGAAATCCGGTCTCCTGACCTCGCCTGAAGAACCCCAGTCCGACCTCCTCCGCCGACTCAAGTTCGAGCGGGTCGTGCCCTACGAGGCCGCCGACCTCTTTCATCAACTCCGCATCGTCGGCAACCGTGCAACGCACGCCCATCAGGGCGATCATGCGGAGGCACTCCCAACGCTGAAGCTGGCGCGGGAACTGGGAATCTGGTTCCACCGCACATTTGCAGACGCCCGCTTCTCCGCTGGTCCGTTCGTTCCGCCGCCTGATCCGGGCAGTGCCACACGGGAACTGCACGACGAACTCGCCCGCCTGCAGCAATCTCTCGATGAAACCCGCAGCACTGCCGAACAGGCGCAGGCTGCCGCTGATACCGCCGCGCGTGAGCGCCAGAGTGCCGAAGATCGCGCCCGCACCGAGCGTGAAGAAAGATCCGTCTGGGAACAGATCGCGAAGGAAGCCGAGGATGCGAAGGCCGCCCTGTTCGGGCAGTTGCAAACGCTGCAACAAGCCACCGCCGCCAGCGCCACCCCCCAGACCGTCACCGCCATCGCCGCCAAGGCGGAAGCCGCCGCTGCCGCGCTCGATATCGACGAAGCCTCCGCCCGCGCGTTGATCGATGAACAGCTCCATGCACGGGGCTGGGAAGCCGATACGAAAACTCTCCGGTACGCCAGCGGTACGCGCCCGGCGAACCACCGTAACATGGCCATCGCGGAACGGCCGACACAGAGCGGTCCCGCCGACTACGCCCTGTTCATCGGCACAAAATGTATTGCCGTCATCGAGGCAAAACGCCGCAACCGCAACGTCTCCGCGCATATCGATCAGGCACAGAGTTACGCACGCGGGTTTTCTTTCGATGGCGGCGCGCATCTCATCGCCGGTCCCTGGCCGGACACGGGCACCGACGTGTTTCATGTTCCGTTCGTCTTCTCCGCGAACCGGCGGCCTTACCTCAAGCAGATCGAAACCGAGAGCGGAATCTGGTTCCGGGATGTCCGCAAGCCGACGAACCACCGCCGCGCACTGGTTGACTGGCCGGCGCCCGACGGCCTGAAGGGGCAGCTCGAAATCGACGCCGACGCCGCTCACGCGGACCTCAAGAACAGACCCATCGAGTTCGGGTTCCCGTTGCGTCCCTACCAGAAACGCGCCATCGAAAAGGTCGAGGAGAAACTGCTGGAAGGCCGCAGGGCCATGCTGCTCGCGATGGCCACCGGCACCGGCAAGACGAAACTCGCGATTGCTATACCCTACCGGCTGCTCGCCGCGAAGCGTTTCCGCCGCATCTGTTTCGTCGTGGATCGCAACGCCCTTGGCACGCAGGCAGCCGGTGAGTTTGAGACCACCCGCATCGTCAGTTCCAAGACCTTCGCTGATATCTTCGGCCTCCAGGGACTGGACACAATCATCCCCGACTCTGAGATCAAGGTCCATATCTGCACGATCCAGGGTCTCGTGAAGCGCGTTCTCTTCGCCAAGGAGCCTGCTGACGTGCCGCCCGTTGATCAATATGACCTGATGGTCATCGACGAGTGCCACCGCGGCTATCTTCTCGATCGCGAGATGGAGGATGCGGAATTGAGCTTTCGCAATCAGGACGACTACATATCCAAGTACCGCCGCGTGCTGGAGCATTTCGACGCGATCAAGATCGGCCTGACCGCAACTCCCGCGCTCCACACCGCCAGTATCTTTGGTGATCCGGTCTACACCTATTCCTATCGCGAAGCCGTGATCGACGATTTCCTCATCGATCACGAACCGCCCGTCAAGATCACGACGGCACTCAGCAGGGCCGGTATCAAGTTTGAACGCGGTGAGCAAATAGAACTGATCGATCCCCGCACAGGCACAATCGACCTCGCCCACGCACCGGACGAGATCAGCTTCGAGGTCGAGGAGTTCAACAAAGCCGTCATAACCGAACCGTTCAATGCCACGGTGGCGGAAGAACTCGCACGCCACATCGACCCCAACCTGCCGGGAAAGACTCTCATCTTCGCCGTCAGTGACCGCCATGCTGATATCGTCGTCGCGGCCATGAAAAAGGCATTCCGCGATGCGTATGGGGAGATCGAAGACTCCGCCATCCGCAAGATCACCGGCAGTGTTGACCGCCCCGGCGACCTGATCCGCTCATATCGCAACGACACCCTGCCGAAGATCGCGGTCACCGTTGATCTCCTCACGACGGGCATCGATGTGCCGAGTATCCAGAACCTCGTCTTTCTCCGGCGCGTGAACAGCCGCATCCTCTATGAACAGATGCTGGGCCGGGCAACGCGCCCCTGCCCTGATATCGGTAAAGAGACATTCCGCATTTTCGACGCCGTCGATCTCTACCCCCACCTACAGAACCTCACGCAGATGAAACCCGTCGTGGTCAATCCTTCGATCACACTGGAACAACTTTTTGAAGAATTCGCGCGGGTCGAGGAACAGGCCCACCGGGAATCGATCCGCGACCAGATCCTCGTCAAGATGCGGCGGCGCTTGAAGAGACTGCACGATCAGGCGCGCGCGAAGTATCACACCGAGACTGGCGAAACGCCGGAAGACACGCTCGCACGCCTCGCCCACCAGCCTCTCGATGCCGTGGCCGACTGGGTGAAGCAACGCCCCAATCTCGGCAGCATTCTGGAATGGGACCCGGACGGCGGCGCACCGATCCTGATCTCGATTTCCCACCATCCGGATCAGGTGGTATCTGTCACGCGCGGATACGGCTCCGCCCAGAAGCCCGGACACGCCGCAGAGGCCCAGGAAGCGCAGCCCTAAAATGTGTGAGCCCGTGTGAGCGCGTGGCCTGTAAGTTGTTGAGGAATTGGTAGCGCTAACGGGAATCGAAACCGTTTCGGGCCGTCCGAGGCTGTCCGATGTAGTCGCAAATAGCTCATTCTAAACACATTCACGATGGCCTAATCGCCGTACCCACCCGTACGGTTCGCGAGCGTGTGAGCAATGTGTGAGCAAAGTCGGCTTTGCGATGGCTGTGTCACCTTGCTCAATGGCCCTCGCCTTATTCGTCTTTCATTGAAAGGAACCCCGATCCGCGCGACAGCCTAGCGCCGATTTGATCGGCTATGAAAGCGCTCAGCTTCTCGGCATCTTTCCATTTGGACGTCCGTCTTGTCGCATCGAGGTCGTGCGCGCGAATAAGAGCTCGAAGCGTGGCGATCGGAAGATCGCGAAGCCATAGTTGAAACTCGGATGGCCCGCGGGAGTTGAATTCGGCATGAACATCGGGCAAGTCGTCGCGCTTCGGTGAGCGGACGCGCGGCTTACTCGATCGCGCCCTTTCGGGGATTGCATGAAGCAGCGCTTCGAGCTTTTCGCCGAATTCGGGGTTGCGGTCGGCTTCAGCGCCGACCAGCCGTACGAAGTCCTCCAATAGCCCGATCAGGGCTTTTTCTTTTCGCATATCTGCTTGATCTCCTGCGTCAGATGCCTTAACTCGGCGTAGGCATTCCCGTACTTCCCCTTGAATGTGCGAATATCCGCGTCGACGTCCGCGCCGCGGGCGACAGCGACGGTTTGGGAAATCGTGCTCTGGAACACGGGCGGCTGCGGGAGCGCGCCGGCCTCGCCGAAATGGCCGAGACGACGCGCTTTCAGGTCCTCAATCACGCGGCGATGAAGGTTGTTCGGTTGAACCTTCGTGGCCACGATTCCGAGAGCGGGGAGCGGACGATCAATATCCTGCGAGAAACGGTGCACGTTATCAACGATTTGGTAAATGCCCCATGTGGACACGATATCGGGAATGGTGGGGATGATATAGCCGGTTGAAATGCGAAGGCCGTTTTTCGTCACGGTGCCGAGGCTCGGAGGGCAGTCGATGATGACATAGTCGTAGCGGTCCATGACCGGCTGCAGTACGCTTTTGAGAATGTCCAACGGGTTCGCCGTGAAATTCCCGGAGAGCGCAATCATCGGAATTCGGTCCTGAAGGTCAATTAGCCGGATACTGGACGGCAGAAGGTCAAGGCGCGCGATACCGTCGTTGATGGTGGAAACCCGCCGGATGATCGACTGTTCCAGGTCAAATTTGGGTTGCTCGTGAGAATTCAGCTTGTCGGCGAACAGCTGCGCGATCGTGCGACCACTCTTGTCCCTCTCCGCCCATTGTTCCTCTGATATCAGCGTTACCGTGGCATTGGTTTGCGGGTCGAGATCCACCAGCAACACCTGCTTCCTCTCCTCTTGAGCGAGGATTTCAGCCACCCCAACCGCTGTCGTCGTTTTCCCGACGCCACCTTTCAGGTTGATAAAACTAAGGACGTGCGTTGCCTGGCCTTGGAAGTTTTTCACCCATGTCACGACAGTTTCGCGTTCCCAAACGGGACCGCTTTGAAGCGTCTGAACCGGCCTGGGAAAATCATCGTACCGGATGCGCCAGTTCGTCACCGCTTGCTTGCTTACCTTTGCGATTTCAGCGACTTCCGCTATTCCCACGAGATTTTCAGTCGACATCGCCATAGCCTCCGCTTGTTTCCTATTTACACGATACAGCTTGTTTGTGTACTGTGTCAACAGAATAGACGTTTTGTGTGTAATAATGACTACGGGTCGGCCCAGCCGGTTGCGCGGCGGAGAATCTGCTAGTATTCGTGCCAACAGACACCAGGGTTGGGGCTTAGAGGGACTTAGTTTTGAAAAACGCGAAGAAGAAATCGGCGAAGGCTGGCAAAGCCTCTACCAAACCGGCTCCGGCGAAGACCAGGGCGAAAAAGACGCCCCCCAAGAAGGAGTCGTCAAAGGGTATCAAGCGGCTGACGACCAAACCAACTGAAAGTGATCTTGAGGCCGAAATACACCACGCGCTGCGCATTGCTTTCCCATGGATCGCGGCAAGCGACCTGAAACACCAGACCAAGTTCTCGATCCAGCTTGGCCGCGCTGTCATCCGGATAGACGGCAAGAAGTCCTACCGCTCCGACGGCCGAGCCGATGTCCTCGTCGAGGTGAAGGGCACGCCGCTCGCGGTCATGGAGTTGAAACGACGGGGCAATCCGCTGACTCCCGCGGACGCGAAGCAAGGCATCTCGTACGCCCGCGTGCTCGAACACATGCCGCCATTGGTTGTCGTCACCAATGGAAAAGACGTGCGCCTGTTGGAAACGTATAGCGGACGGGACTGGACGCCCGTTGGAGACCTGGAGGCCGAATTCGCGAAGCTGATCGACGCCGCGAGCAGAGCAGCCGGCGTCGATATCAAGCAGGCCATCGAGGTTTTCCTCGGTACCAGCGCGGATATCTGGGTATCCGCAGTTCGCCAATCCAGCGCCCGTCTCGTCAGTGAACTCTCAGGCCCATGGGGCAACCCGCTATTGCCGTTCGTTCCCGATTTCCTGATTCCGCGCGAAGCAACGCGAGAGGTGCTGGCTTCATTGCGCGATGGAGCGCGCGCCGTGATCGTAAAGGGCGCGCCGCTGATCGGTAAGAGTAGTGTCCTGCGGGAACTCGTGCTCGCGACGGAGAAGTCCGCCGCTTTTGCCGTGTTTTTTGTGGAAGCCGACGCTCATGGGATCTTTCAGCGGCTCGCGAACCTGCTGGCCTCGGCGTTGGCCTGGCCCGTGTCGCCCGACGACGTACGAGCGTGGCTCCGACGACTTTCAAAAACCGAGGGGGCCGCCATCGTGTTGGCGATCGATGGTCCGGCTCCGGCAAACAGCGATATCCGCAAGGACATGGATGAACTCCTCTCCGGTTCCTACGGTGCGAACGTCCGCATCGTCATATCGATGGACGACACCGTTGTCTCGCGGTATACGACCACCTCCAGTGGTCGACAGGCTACACCCATTGGCCGCGCGGCGGCGGAAGTCGAAGTCCTGCCCCTCAGCGATCTCGAATTCAAGGACGCGTTGCGCATCCTTGAAAGTCATCGCATTGGCTTCATCCATGGCGCGATGGCGGCGATCGAATTGCGGTCGCCATCAATGTTGCGAGCAATTGCCGCTGGCGTCGCCGATGATCCTTCCCATCGAGAAGGAAACGGTTTCGCGACCTTTCCCCCATTGTTGGGGCTCAGCCTGATCGGCTACGCCCGATCAAGGTTTAACGATGTCGACCTGCGTCGCAAGCTTCGCCAAACAGCGAAGGCGGTCCTGAAAGACACAGAAGCTTCCGGCCGGTCCCCCGGACTGGCTCTCGAATCAGTCGGGGTCTTCGTGGTCCGGAACCAAGCGCTCGAAAAGTTCCTCAATCGCCTGGACATTGAATCACTCCTCACCAGCGGCATCTTGAAACCAGGTGTGGACGCCGCAGGAGAATCGACGCTCTACGTTCGCCTATCCGAGGTGCTTGCCTCGGAGCTTTCCAGGCTGATAGCCGAAGAGCTCCCGAAGAGGATTAAGAAAAGCATCCCAAAGGCCGCTGCATGGCTCGCCGAGACCGCCGCGGCTCTGCCGCTCGGCGACATCATTGCCGCGCAAGCGGTCTTCGAGGCCGCTACGACAGGCGCTGTCTCGTTGAACTTTATCAACGCCCTCGTGAATACACCACCGCGCGACGAAAAAATCAGTCCAGGCGTCTATGGGATAAACATTCCGGGCCGCGGCTTCAAGACCCTACACTTCCGAGAGGACGGTTGCCTTCTTTGGACGGAGAACGGAGAAGAATACGTCGTCCAGCCGGAACCCGGCAAGGCCGTGGGTTCTTTCATCGCCGACATGAGCAGCTGGCTCATCCTTTCTCATCTCGCATTGAGGCCCTTCGAAATGGGGACGCCTGACGGGAACGGGAGGGAGCGGGTCGATCCTCTCCTTTTGCTGGAGATAGGAACCTGTCCGCACGTCCTGCGGGGGCCGCAGAACAACCCCGAACAGAACGCCGTGCTCGTTCACGAAGTGCCCGGTCATGGCAGCATCGTATGCCATAAGTTCGGCGTGGTTGAGCCCGTGACGCTCGCAATCGTGCGCCTACTCGGATCGAAGTGGGTCGACGCAGGTGATTGGATCAATGTGGCGGTCGGGCTTGGGTCCTTTCCCTTGACGATGCGCGTCTATACGGCGTTGCAACATGTCGCATCCATCAGTTCCGCGAAAGCGCAATGGGCTAGGAAGATGCTGGATAAAGTCGTGGAACCCGCCCTGCGCCGGTTTCCGTCGCTGCATTAAGAGAGGTGAATGTGCGTCGGTCCCTAAAATGCGTCTATTGCGCGGAAGTAGCGACGACGAACGACCACGTCATTGCGCGGTGCCTCCTGGAGAAGCCCTACCCACCCGACCTGAAAACCGTCCCCAGCTGCCGCGCGTGCAACGCCGCTTACAAGGCAGACGAAGAATACCTGCTCGCCATCATGGCTCAAGCCGGTTTTGTGCCGTCGTTGATGTCGAAGGTCGAGAAGGACGGCATCGTCGACCGAATGCTGCAAGGCAGCTCTGGTCTTGACGCAAGGATCATAAATTCATTGCGCGTGGCGGACGACGGCCGGGTCTATATGACTCCCGAGGAAGTCCGTATCGCCAACGTGGCGCGCAAGGTTGCCTTTGGCCTCTATTGCCATCGCTACACGCCGAAGAAGCTTCCGTCTCTCGCCGACTTTTTCGCGCTAGAGCCCCTGCACAACGAAGACGACAAGAACTTCATCGTCGTATTAGCCCACACGGAACGGTTTCAGCCCCGCCGCTGGATTCATGTCCAGACAATCAAGCCGCCGGGCAGCCGCCCGATTCAGGTCTTCGACTATATGTTTGTCCGCAATTGGTATTTGCGCGACTTCGAGCGTCTCTTTTGTGTGATGCGCTTCCATGAAACAATTTGGGCGGCGGTTCGTTGCCCGGAGCCGCCCAATCGCAAGCACCCGAAATGCCGCGTAGAACATCGATACGACGGCCGACAGGAGCCGCTTTAGGTTGCTTGCGTTCATTCGCCGCTTCCGAGGCAGTCAGACTTCGAGGACCAGGTTGTTCTCTGCAACCCGCATAAAGGGACACTCACTTTTCTTTCGGAGCACTCGCCAATAGCGGCTGTACCCAAGCGACAAGCTTGGCGTCTAGCGCAGCCGACACCGCCGTCGCATTACGAAGGAATCCGCCTAGAAGGCGCAGGCGGTCCACGAAAACGCCATCTACCGCTTTCGTATGTTTCCGGTGGTCTTGCGAATTTGCATAGGCGAACGGCATCACCATCCCCCGCACCGGACATGAGTTGAAGCTCACGATTGTTCGCCAGAGGCCAAGGTCGGGCGTATGTCGCTTGGTGCGCCAATTGTCCCCGCTCGCGCACTGCACAAGCAGAACAGGGAGCGAGGCGTGGACGTCACCGTAGGAATAATATGCGAGAAGATCGAGCCCAAGCTCATTGGCATGCTCATCGACGTGAAGCCCCAACTCTTTTCCCTCAACCTCGTTCAGGTCAGAGATGATCTTGGCAATAGTCTTGCGCAGTTTCGCGGGGTTTCCAGGCGACCAGCCAATCCGCTGCACAGTCCATCCACGATATGCACTGCTGAACGACTCATGGGCTAGTTCCTCGAAAAGCTCTCCCCGGACGGATGGTGCGCCCCAGTGCTGCAACCACGACGGATAAACGGGCGCGCATGCCAGCGTCATGCAGAAGCCGTACGCAGGGAGCGTATCCCACTTCTGGCTGCGCGAAATTCTGTTCTTTGAAACCTGGATTCCGAGCGGCTCATTCAGATACTTCATGCGGGACGCCATTACCGACCAGGCCTGGTCGACAATTTCCATTGCGAAATCCTGCTTGTCGTAAACCTGATGCTGGATAAGGGACTTCACGACATCCGCCTTGGAAATCCGGTCGTCCTGCAGGACGATGCTCGCCTCAATCCAGTCACACAGCACATTCATGTCGATGTTGTGTTGCTTGACCGAGCGTGCCATGCCGACCTCAGGCAGCGCCAGCATTTTCGCCCAACTCCTTCAGTATGTCCGCTTTCGCAGCCGGAAACACATTCAATAGCGCCACGAGATCGATCCCTAATCGCCTGACCGCCTTCTGTACCTGATCGGACTTTCTGTAGACATGGGCCTCTGTGAGGGCCAACTGGACATTATCAGATGCCCCGGAGATCAGGTCCACGATCTCCTGCTCGCCTACGCCCGCCTTCCGCAGAGCAAGCTCAAATCGCGGATTCTCGGTCCGCTCCAGGTACTCCACGCCTTCGTCGCTCTCCAGAACCCTTCCGAAGGCATCAACGTTTCGGGAGTCTGTAAATAGCGGCGTGTGCTTCTCATCGCCGAATAGCCACCGCGAGAAGTTGACCAGGTTCTGCACATGCTCCTTCGGCACGGGCGTCTTGGCCTTGTTCGGCGGAGCCTGTATATCGATGTGAAGATATTTTTGCGCGCCTTGTGTTCTCAAGGAGAGATAAAGGACGCTGAACTTCTCCTCAACGGCCTCAATCGAGACGTCCTCCTGCTGTTCCATCTGGAGAAGAAGACGGTAGGAGATGTAATGCTGACGGACGGTCGGCGCCTTGCTCCCGATTTTCTTGCTCACCTCCTCATAGGAGAGCTTGCTTTCCTCGATGAGCTTCGAAATGAACTCTGCCTTTTCCGCAGGATTCCATTCCTTGATGCCGGTGACGTGGCGAAAGCCGAGGTATGCGGCAACGTCCTCCCTGCTCTTGACTTCGATATACGGAACATCGTCGAAAAGTGCCTTATCGATGCTCTTTCCGTCAACGAGCCCGGCCCAGTATGAAGATGAGGGCTTACCATCTACGGCGAGCTTCAAATACTTAAGCGCGGCAAGGCGACGGTTTCCCTCAACAACGACGAACTGATCCTTCCCGTAGAGCTTTTCCTTTACTACAATCAGCGCCTCTTGGGGCCAGAAGCCGCTCTGCAGGAAAGACTCCGCCAGCTCATCGAGCGTCCAGTCGCTCATGATATCCAGTACCTTCGCTTGGGAAATCTTCGGTGAGGCGACATGCCTGCCTAGCCGTGGGTTTGTCGGATCGAGCTGGAGGATGTCAACGGACTTATACTCTATTTTTGGCGCTGTAGGCATATCACTAATCCCCACTAACCTTTCATGGCTTCAAACAATGTGCACGTTCTCAAAGCGGCTGTCCAGCCGCTTTGAGCCTTCATGCTCTTCCATCCGGCAGCAACTCCGCAAACAGCGGGTCGTGCGCGATGAGCGATCCCCTGGTCAGCGCAAGGCTGCCGGACACATCCGACCGGAAGTGCACATCACTGACGCCGGGAGGCACTGTGCCCCGGATCGCCGGAACATCGGCGAGGCTATAGAAGCTCAGGGAAGAATCCGCAAGCTTTGTATCGAATACGATTCCGAGGCCTTCGCTCAGGCTTGAGCCCAATGTGCTCGCAACAACCTCGCGCAGCTTTATAACCAAGTCAGGGAACGCGGAAATACCCGTCTCAATCTCCCCGATCATCGATCGGAGCGACATCCCGCCCGGCGACCGCTCGACGAAAAGGGAGGCGACCACGGCAACCGTGCCCGGCGGGGGATTGCATTGCTCATACGAGAACGTATGGCTGCGCACGCGGCCGCTGGCTGCTTTTACATCGAGACGGACATTTCCCGCAGCGAAGTCAAAACGGGCCATTTCGTCAACGCGCCATGCTTGAACGCTCCGCGAAGGGTTTGCGCTACGCCAGATCAGGTAAAGCTCGCCAAACAGGCCATTGATGGGCCGCGACGGCGGTCTTTGCAATTTCTGGAAGATGGCGGCGAGCCTGTGAACGGCTGATGCAAGCTCGCGCTGCTTGGGTTTGTCGCCGACGATGCCCAGGATTGTGTCGCAAACGGATAGGAAATAGCGGACTGTCTCATCATCAAGGGATCGGCATCGTATCACTGTGAAAGTTCCAACCCGCTCTACATCGCCTTTCCGGCGAAGGTGGCAACGAAGCTCGAATTGGACATCGAGATTCTCAAGCCGGATAGGTGACTGAAGGTGACCGGATGAATCTGCCGTCACGACGAGTAGACACGCGTGGCCTTCACGGTCCTTGCCGATGAAGTAGCTGTCGTAACCAGAAACCGGCATGACAGCGTAGATTGGCTTATCGAGATCAGTGCCCTGGGGAGGGGCGATTGCCTCGAATACTCCCTCAAGGCGCGTCCCCATCATTGACCCTGACCGGGCTGCCGCTGGTCAAGCCAGCCGCGCGCCAGACGGGCGGGGACCCATACCGCGATGATCGGCACATTCTCCATAACGACGCGTCTGTTTCCCCGGCCCTCGTCGCCCTGCGTCAAGTCAAGCGTGTGAATCTGGATCGTGACCCTGTCGTTATCACGTACGGCACGATCGCCAGGATATATCTCCCCGCGACGCTCGCGCGGGCTGACAGGTGCCTCGCCTTGAAAGAGGTTCGTCACTTCGCCGTTGTCATCGACGCCGCGCTGCCTCCGCTGAGTGGGGCTCATCCGATATACAGCGCAGGTCTCTTCCGGGTCATCGTCTAGGGCTTTGCTCAGTTGCAGAAGAAGCCCCGTGTTGCGCTGCGAATCCGTGATGCCGGTTATGCGCATCTGGACAAGCAACTGCTCCACTACGGCCCGCAGTGGAACGTCCTCGCATACCTGATGCCGCTGGATATCCGTCCTGTTCGGATGCCCCTCGTTATCAACGAACGCCAGTCCCTGCACGAATGACGTGACGGCATTCCGGTTCGCCTGAACCACGGTTGGCGCTGACAGGACGACGCGCGGCGCGACCCATTCGTCTGAATACTGGTCGCGCATGAAATCGAACTCGATGACTTCCTGACGACAGGGCCGCATTGCCGTGTCGAGAATAAAGGCCCTCTTCCAATCATTAAGAGGACGGCCAGTATCCTGGAATTCGCTCAACTGCTCGCGGATATCCTCCTCATGCTCAACGTAGCTCTGAAAAGCCGTGAGGGTCCCTTGCTCCAGGTAGACGCGGCAATATCCGAAATACCGCCGCTTGTAGCCGAAGAAACGGGCGCGCTGCTGGACAGTATCGGCATTCCCGACACCAATCCCGCGCGGCATGTAGGTGACAGTCAGGCCTTCGACGGTGAAGCCACGATCCATCGCCTGGCCGCCGACCAATATCCATCCGTATGCGCTGCGCCAGTCCACCTCGGGCGTCCTCCCGCCGACGGCGTTCACCTCAAGAATTCGCGTGTTCCGGAATGCGAACCGCAGCGAGGGCACCAAGTCCTCAAATGGCGGAAGATTTGCCACAGTCGTTGCGAGCTCGCGATGCGCCTCGCGCAGGTCCTCCAGGAGGTCCTCGCGGTCCGGGTCGCCGTCTGCAAGGTTGAGGACACGCTTCCACTCCTCAAAAATGTCGCGGACCCAGTTGTAGAACTCCCGGTGCTGCGCCGTGCGGTGGGACGGGTGCACGAGCATCGAGCGGTTTCCGATATTCCCGTTCTCGCGAATTCCCGCAGTAACGCCGACCATGAAGACCCGAAGCGCCTCCAGCAGTGTGTCCGGCGGCTCAACTAGGGGATTGGTGTTTGTGGGGACCTCTTGCGCCGGAATGACCTCGACGTAGGGGCTGTTCTCGGCAAAGAACTCGCGTCCCCCGACGTACTGCTCACCGGGTTCCAGCACCCGCACGAAGTTCGGCGACAGAGAATCGATGATGCTGATGAGCAACGGAGCTTGCGGCGTGGCCGTGTACTGCAAGTATGTATGGTTGGGCAGTTGCTGCCGGACTTCCATCAGGCAGCGGTAAGTCGTGCTCTCCTGGCCTTGCGCGACCTCCGTATTGAGGCTCGCCTGGTCGGCCTCATCGTCTATGATGAGCGCGGGCGACCCCTGCATATTGACAGCGCCGAGCAGATCCCGCAGGTTCTCCAGCCGCCGATGGTTCTTCAGGACAGTGATGAGTACCGTCTTCTTGAATTCCTCCGGTGTGCCGGGGTCGCGCCAATCATCCAGCACATCACGGATCGCCTGCACCGTTGCATCGTCGTCGCCCGGATTCTGAAGCTGCACCCAACGCCTCTCGCGGCCGGGGAGGTCAAGGCGCAAATCGCGGCGCAGGCGTCCTGTTGATTGCTCAAGCAGGTTCGTGGAAGTGCCTGCGACGACGACGACCATGGGGAATGCGTTGTCACGCGCCAAGGCGGCCACCGTCTCGAAAGACATCGTTTTTCCGCTCTGGACGTAGCCCACTACAAGCCCGGTTTCCTGCCCGGCGGCATTCCCCGGTGGCGTCCCCTTGGAAAGAATAGCTACGGCGGATTCGCGGATTCCGTCACGGCTCTCTGCTGGTGCGACGGTCTGGAGGAATTCGGTCCCTTCGGGCCCGACGACAGGAATCCAATTCCCATCCGGCGGCTGCGCCGCAGGCTCCACAATAATGGGGTTCGGATCGGCCATCGCTTCAATCCCTTATTCTAAGGCTCCGAGAGGACCTCACGGAGCAAGTCGTTTACGTTCCGGCGCACTGTGCCGGCTTTTCTAACCCCGGAATCGCGCGCCAGCACCTCCGCAAGGCCAAGCGCGGCAGCAACGCGAAGAAGAGCCTCAACGTCTTCCGTGTCGGTCTGCGCAAAGCGCACCATGAACGGGTGCGCCAGCGAAACGCGTAGATCCAGACGCCGGGGCTCCCGCTTGTTCTCCGGCGTGTCTGTCACGGACAGCCACTGGCTTTCAGCGGGATCGTCGGCAAGCTCGACATTGATTACCCAAGCCTTGCCCCGGAACTGTATCTCAAACGCCCGATTCGCCAAAGTCGATTTGTGCGGAGACTCTACTGTGGGAGTGTCCACCGGCTCCGCGTCGGCAACGGTCGGCAGTACCTGGGGCAGTTTGCTCTCCATCGCATCCGCCGTGTTGGAAACGGCGTGCTTGGCTGTCGTCGCCAGCTGCGCGCGTGCGGCACGCACCCTGTAATTCTCTGCTTGTCTTAGTAACGGTAATTCCTCGCTGTCAAGATGGTCGCGCAGAAGCTCCAGGAAAGGCTGCTCATTCTCGTCCCATCTAAATCCGTCTTTCGTGTGGCTGACCTCAAAGCCCTCAAGGTGCAACTCGCCGAATAGCCGCTGGTATCGGTAGCTATTTGGATTACCGAAAACGAAGGACGGCCGATATCCTTCATCACCGCTCCCCTGAATGACGCGGCCCCGCCGGAATAGGGAAAACCCGGCTTTGGTCACACTTGCGGTCTCGCGGAGCGCGGCGAACCCGTGAACCGAAAGGCCGTCTCCGAAATCGAACTCGATATCCTTACGCCAGACGCGATCAATCCCACCCTTGTCCTTGTAGTAGGGGGCCTTGAAGACCTTTGGCTCTTTGTAGACCAGCACTTCGCCGTTGAAGCGGAGCTCAAGCAGCCCTTCACGGATAAAGCCACGGTAGATATCGGTGAGGTGCTCCTTGAGTTTTGCGACGGTGCGCCCGACCGGCACGTGAAAGATGTCCTCAAGAATGACCTCGGTGTAGTGGCTGTTCGGCTTCTCCTGCTTCTCCTTGATCTTCAACTCTTCGATGTCGTCATTGATGATGTTGTCGATGTCGAAGTTGATGGTCCGGGAAACAGCCTCGCCAAGCGCCTTCGTGCGCACGCTCCAGCGCGGGGCAAACCAGCAGGCGGCGCTTTTCATTCCCATGCCGAATTCCGACAGGCCCGACCTGTCCGGCGGCAGCGCGGCAGGCCTGAATGCTCGCCCGTACTCGGGCTCAGCAATCCCGGCAGCGTTGTCGCGAATTGAGATGCGCGCCGGGGAAGATGCCTCGATATCGATATCGACGCGAAGCTTTATGCCGTTGCCTTCGATTTTCTCAAGCGATTTGCGGTTTTTGATGAAACTCTGGACAGCGTTGTCGACAAACTCTCCGAGGGCGAACCACGGCCTGTAGTTCAGATGCCGCAGGACCGCGAGC
Source organism: Candidatus Hydrogenedentota bacterium (assembly GCA_020847495.1). Classification (GTDB taxonomy): domain Bacteria; phylum Hydrogenedentota; class Hydrogenedentia; order Hydrogenedentales; family SLHB01; genus JAHDWY01. The sequence continues at coordinate 17,221 of JADLCA010000143.1, forward strand.
ACACTAACGCCTGGCCGGATGTCTACCGTCTTCAATGCCACTTTCCTGTTCCGTTTCTGAGGACCGAGCTTTTCTATTACAAGAGACTCAGGCCGCCTTACGCCGCTTTTCCTTCTCGCGAGGCACTTGCAAAATCTTACTGTGGCCGGAAGCCGCAAATAGATTGCGGGCAAGCTCCCTTACCACGATTACGTTTACGGCATTACCAAGCGCTTTGAAAGCCGCACCCTGCATGTCGGGAAGGTGTTTCAAGCTACCCATGCTCTGGAGACGGCTGCACTCGCGTGCCGTCATATATCGCTTTTCCCAGCCGATCACGGGGACCTGACTCATGGTCATTGCGACAAGGGAGGGGGCCGTCGTTGGCCGCTTGAGCCGGATGCCGGAGGCACGAAACTGAATGACGTATTGCCAGACGTCCCTTTCCTCGTTCAAGCAATTCCACTCGAACTTCTGGAAGCTGGGGGCGAATTCGCGGATGGACGGCAGCCACTTGTCAATCCACTTCTTGTGTCGCTGATAGAACTCGCGGTTTTGGCGGATGAAATCAATCTTCCATTTCGGGAATGTATGCTTGCGCCCGCGAGCATAAGAAGGAAGCGCCGCGCGCACATCAGCCTTAGACAGCCCCTTGAGAGGCTTGCCCAGGCTACCCTTGTACCGTCCCAGCTTCGAGAAGCCCGTGCCTGCGGGCGAATTTTCCTCATACGGATATGTCGCGCCGAATTCCATCGCCCAGATTGGGAACGATGGGAGTTGCTCCTGCTTGGGAAACGCGTCGAGAAACTTCTGCCAGGCCTTCAGGTACTTGAGGAAGCTTTCACCTAGCGGCTTTGCATCATTCGGGTTCTTGTCCAACACAGACCGGATCGAGAGAGAGACGTTGCGCGCCTTCGGCCACGTAAATCCCTCAAGCCCGTCGCGGCAGCCGACGATGAAGGCCCTGTCACGAATCTGGGGAACGCCGAACTGGTGCGGCGATAGCATGCCATCGCCGACACTGTATCCCGCGAGTTTGAGGCGACGCACGATCTTCTTCCAGGTCTCGCCGTTATTGTGACGAACCAGATTCGGGACATTCTCGATGATGAAGTAGCGTGGCTTCTGGGTGCGCAGGATCTTGATGACGTAGTCGATCAGGTCTCCCCATTGAGGGCATTCCAGCCCTTCCTGCTCGCCTGCCTTGGAGAACGGCTGGCAAGGAAACCCCGCACACAGGATGTCGTGCGCGGGCACGGTGTCGATATCCAAGCTGCGAATATCGCGGTGCGGCGCGAGGCCGAAATTCTTCTCATAGAGCGTCGCAAGGCTTTCATTGATCTCGCACGCGAAGACGCATTCGTGTCCAAGGGCCGTCAGGGCCTGATGAAAACCTCCCAGACCCGCGAACAAATCGATGAAACGAAGCCGCTCTGTCAATCCTTTTTCCCTTGCCACGTACCGGGAGCCTTTTGCTGTTGCGGGCATCGACTACGGCTCCTGCTTTGCGAAAAGAGGCCACATCTCCGCGATGTACTTCTCTACTGCCTCACGGACAACCCATGCCAGAGAGACCTTCTTTCGCTTTGCGATCTCATCGAGAGTCCGGTAGACATCCGGCGGAAAGCTGATGGACGCCCGCTCTGCGCGCTTGCCTTGGGATCGCATGGTTCGCTTCCTGCCTTTCGTCATGGTATTCACCACGTTACACCAATGCGGTGAAAAAGGAAATACCTGAAATCAAAGGGGTTTCACATACGCGGGTGTGTCAAACGCCGCTCTTGCTCATTGCAGAAACCCTCTTAGGCGTGCCAGAAGGTCTTCTTCTCTCGCACGAATCTCGCATTCCCAGAGCACCAGGCACGACCAGCCTGTCTTTGCGAGTTCCCTGAGGTTGGTCACGTCTCGCGCCCGATTACGCGTCAGCTTCGGAATCCAGTACTCCAGATTGCGCTTAGGGACCCGCGTCAGAGCACATCCGTGCGAATGCCAGAAGCAGCCATGAACGAAGATGACCTTCTTACGCGAAGCGAACACAATATCAGGCCTTCCTGGGAGGTCTTTGCGATGTAGCCGAAACCGGTAGCCCAATCGATGGGCGAGACGCCTGACAACGAGTTCAGGTCCGGTGTTCTCGCGCTTGAAGCCACGCATCATGCGGGCGCGTTCTTCCTCCGTCTTCTTCATTGGACCTACAACAATTATCAGCGCGTGACAGCGCATAGCCCCTGGCGGCTCGGGAGCGCAATAGATTGCAAACATCCTCTTAGCCTGCGCGACATCAGAACAAGCAGCATAAGAAATGTTTTGGGGGCAAATCCCGCTGCCGCGGGACCGGGCTCTACTCGCGGCCTGACGGCGTCGCTCACCGAGCCACCGGTAAGGCGGTGTCTCGGCCCATCCGGGTAACGATCCCATTTTGCGGAAGAAGATATTGATTCGGAAACCTGTTTCTAAGGGACCGCCGGTCCCTCGCGCGCCCAAGGATTTGCTTCGCCGTCCGACCGGGTTTCCCCAGGCTTCCGCGCCCGCCTGCGTTCCGCAGGCATAGAGCGGGCTTGTGCAGCCCTCCGCTTTCGCTCCGGCCCTTCGGGCTGGGTGATCCCCCTCCCGGATCGTCCGTCCTTGCGCTTGCTACCCCCCTGCTTTCGCCAAGGGGCAGGGTTGCATGCATGCAACCCATTCCAAAGGAGGGAACGAAGCAATGACACCGAAAGACGGACAGCAGGACAAAGAGAGCGGCTTCAGCCGCAAGGACGTTTATACGCGCGTGACCGAGCGCGTGATTGCCGACCTTGAGAACGGCATCCGCACATGGATGAAACCATGGAGCGCGGAACACACGGCGGGGAAAATCTCTCGCCCGCTGCGTCACAACGGGACGCCCTATCGCGGCATGAACGTGTTGCTCTTGTGGGGCGAAGCCGTGGCCAAGGGCTACGCCGCGCCCATCTGGATGACCTTCAAGCAAGCCCTTGAACTGGACGCCCATGTGCGCAAGGGCGAACACGGCTCTTTGGTGGTCTATGCCAACACCGTCAACCGCACCGAAACCAACGATAAGGGCGAAGACGTGGAACGGGAAATCCCTTTCATGAAAGGCTACACGGTTTTCAACGTGGAGCAGATTGAAGGCTTGCACGCGCACTACTACGCGAAGCCCGAGAACCCGCTCCCCTTGTCCGAGCGCATCGAGAGCGCAGACCGTTTCATGACCGCCACAGGAGCGACGATTTACCACGGCGGGAACAGTGCCTTTTACGCGCCCGCCCGCGACATCGTGCAGATGCCGCCCTTTGAAGCTTTCCGCGACAAGGAAAGCTATTACGCCACCGCCCTGCACGAACTGACGCACTGGACGAACCACAAGAGCCGCCTAGACCGGAGCTTCGAGGGCAAGCGTTTCGGCGACCACGGTTACGCACGCGAGGAACTGGTGGCCGAACTGGGAGCCGCTTTCCTTTGCGCCGACCTCGGCATTACGCCGGAAATCCGCGAAGACCATGCCGCCTACCTCGGGCACTGGCTCACGGTGCTGAAAGAGGACAAACGCGCCATTTTCGGCGCAGCAGCCCACGCGCAACGCGCCGCCGACTACCTGCACGGCTTGCAGCCGCAGGTAGTGACCGCCCCCGAAACCATCGCCGCGTAACCGAAGGAGAAACCCATGGACTGTATCACCCGCCCGTACCGCTCCGAGCCGCGCTTCGAGCTCGGCCAGATTGTCGCCACGCGCGGCGCACTCGAAGCCTGTTCCAACATCCTCATGCAGAAATCCCTCGCCCGTCACCTGACGGGCGACTGGGGCTGCATCTGCGAGGACGACAAACACGCGAACGAGGAAGCCCTGATTGAGGGGCTGCGCATTCTCTCCGCTTACCCGATTGACCCCGCCAAGCCCTGCGAGGGCTTCGGGGAAAACACGCTCTGGATCATCACGGAAGCAGACCGCAGCGTGACCACCTTCCTGCTACCGGAAGAATACTAACCCCCAACCCAACCATAAGGAAAACCCACCATGCCCGATACCATCATTCCCAATACCGACATTCAATCCATTCCCCTGAACAGGCTTGTGCCCTTCGCGGGCAACGTCCGTAAAACCCGCAGCAAGGAATTCATCCTTGAACTCGTGGCCAGCATTAAGGCGCACGGCTTGCAGCAGAACCTCGTCGTGAAACGCGAGGGCAAGAAGTTCGCCGTGCTGGCGGGCGGGCAGCGTCTCGCGGCCTTGCAGCACCTCGCCAAGGCGGGCGATGTGCCGCCCGATTTTGCCGTGCCGTGCAAAATCGCGGAAGGCGACCTCGACCCCGTCGAAATCTCGCTTCTCGAAAACGCCGTGCGCGACGATATGCACCCCGCCGACCTGTTTGAAGCCTTCCGCGCCCTTGTGGACAAGGGCGCGTCCGTGGACGACATCGCCGCCCGTTTCGGGCGCAGCGTGGAGAGCATCCGGCAACTGCTGAAACTGGGGCGTGTAAGCCCCAAGCTGCTGAAGGCATACCGCGCCGATGACTTGTCACTGGCGCAGGTAAAGGCCTTCGCAGTCAGCGACGACCACAAGGCGCAGGAGCATGTCTTCAAGACCATGCGCCCGCATACCAACAGTCCGTACAACATCCGTGCCGCGCTCACCGATGGTGAAATCGCGGGCGGCGACCGCCGCGTGACCTTCGTCACTGTCGCGGATTACGAAAAGGCGGGCGGCAAGCTCCGCAAAGACCTCTTTACCGAGGGCGCGGACAGCGTCTTCGTTCAGGACGCTGCCTTGCTGATGTCGCTGGCTACCGCCAAGCTGGAGCGCAGTGCGAAGCGCGTGGCGAAGGAAGGCTGGAAGTGGACCGAGTTCCATGCGGACTTCGGCTACGAGCAGAAAGCGCAGTTCCGGCGCATCAACGCCGAACCGCCGCCGTTCACGGAGGAACTGGCCGCGAAGGTTCAACTGCTGGAAGCCGAACTCGAAACCCTACAAGACGCATGGTACGCAACCGATGAAGGGAACGCCGAAGAAGAAACCAGCGAAGTGCCGCCGCGCATCGCGGAAATCGAGCAGCAGCTTACCGCCATCGAGGAGCAGCGCGGCGAACCCGTCTGGACGCCGGAACAGCTTGCCATCGCGGGAGCGGTGGTCACCATCGGCCACGATGGCAAGACGGAAATCCTGCGCGGCCTTGTGCGGCCCGAGGACATGCCGAAGCGCACACCACCAAAATCCGATGTCGCAACGGCGGATGAGAGCGGAGAACCGCAAAGACCCTCGCTGTCCGCATCGCTGGCCGAAGACCTCACCGCGCAGAAGTCGGCGGCACTCGCCGCCGCGCTGGCGCAGCGGCCCGATGTCGCGCTCATCGCCGTGGTGCATGGGCTTGCATCCCAAGTCCTGCTGAATGCGCAGGATGCGGCCTTGCAGGTATCGGCTTCCAAGCAATCCCTGCAACGTGCTGAAGGCTCGAAGGCTGTGGCGCAGATGGATGCCACCCGCGAGACATGGCTGCGCAATCTTCCCGCCACGCCGGAAGACCTCTGGACATGGTGTCTCGGGCAGGAGCAATCCGTGTTGCTGGAATTGTTGGCCTTCTGCGTGGCCTGCACCGTTAACGCGGTGCGCCGCAAGAACGACAGACCGGATTGCGCAAGGCTGCAATTTGCCGACATGCTCGGAGTGGCAGTTGGCCTTGACATGAAGGAATGGTTCGCGCCCGATGCGAAGAACTACTTCAGCCGCGTAGGCAAGCCGCAAATCCTTGACGCTATCCGCGAGGGCAACGGCCAGCCGCCCGCGCCCGCGTGGGAGAAGCTCAAGAAAGCGGAGCTTGCCGCGATGGCAGAAAAGGAACTAGCCGGAAAGGCATGGTTGCCCGCGCTCCTGCGTCCCGCTGCATAGCTGCGGTAACCGCAAAGCACGAACGCCGCCCGCGTTGCGGGCGGCGTTCCTATTTTCATGTGAGCGGCCTTCGCCGCTGGAACTATGGCGGGCGCTGCGCGCCTTCCTCCTCGGCTTCCTGTATATAGGAGTTTCCCGTCGCTGGCCATCGATCGCGGCCCAGCGCTTCCCGTCTTCGGATGCGGAGCCATTGTCTCGACCGCAGGGCGACCCGTCGTGTCAGCCAACCTGCTGTAAAGCTTGTATCGCCAACCTTGGGGCTGATAGGCATGGCAGCCTTTGGCGGGATGCGGTCATGCCGTTCCTTAACAACGCTCCATCGTGGCGAGTTCCGTCCACACCGTGTGTCTCCGGCACGCTTTTGAGGGGCGGTCAGGCCTTCTCCTTTGCAATAACCCTTCGTGCATGTTCGATGCTCCTGCCACAGGCGGTCACGCTGTCAATGACGAATTTTCCCCTGCTGCGCATTCCTCGCGAGACAAAATTCTATGACATCGCGCCCTTGCTCCTGTGGCTGGTCGGAGGCATCGCCCGAAAGGGTAATGCAAAAAAGGAGAAAGACCATGACCACGAAAAACGAAAAGCCCGAAGAAAAGACCTCGGTGGACTACATCGCCTGGAGCGTCGAGAAGCGTAACGGCAAGACCTACTGGACCCGCGTCGGCGTTGCCTTCAGGGCCCACAAGGATGGCGAAGGCTTCACCGCAAGGTTCGCAGCCGGGATCGCCGTCAGCGGCGAGATCGTCTTCCGCAAGCCGAAGCCTGAGGAAGCTCAGGCCGCGGCAACCGGCAGCGACGAGGAAATCCCCTTCTAACCAGCCCGTGAGGAAGGCGCGAAAGCGCCTTCCTCCTTTTCTTCAAGCGAAGGAGTACATGACATGGACAATCAGTTACGCGACAAGCTCGAAAGCGCAGCGCTCCGGCTCGACGAATACCTCGACGCGGCGCACACCCTCGGCCCGCGCGAAGCCATGCTGCTGGCAGCAGCACTGGAAATCGCGCAGGCCATGGAGATACTACAGAACGCCTGACCATAGCGGCCAATACGGCGCGGGGGGGGGGGGCCCC
>JADLCA010000144.1 GCA_020847495.1 Candidatus Hydrogenedentota bacterium
TATGATAGCGCCCCTGTCGGGGTGTAGCGCAGCCCGGTTAGCGCGCTTCGTTCGGGACGAAGAGGCCGGAGGTTCAAATCCTCTCACCCCGACCATTCTTAACCTTAGTAGAAGCCGTGACTTACGGCTACCCGCAAACGTGCGGTGCGTCCACGAACCCTTAACCAGAACCGTGTAATTACACGGTCGAGGAGAAGGGCCATGGAAACACCGTCGAGATTCCCTCATCCTGGAGACCCGCGCAAGCTTATCCTCGACCGCGTGTGTCGTTCGTGCGAGCAGTGTGTACTCGTTCTCTCAGGGTTACAGAGTGCAAGGAACCCGAGTTATTGCATTCCGAGGGTTCCCCGCAGCCAGTACAGGACAAGAAAGACTAAGATGGTGCCAAGAAACCCGCCACCCGATTTCCAGGCACCGAGACCTGCGAGACCTTCACGAAGTATGCCCATGACCGTAACTCCTGGCGAAGCGCTTCTGATGCTCTGAAACTTCCGCTGATTGGCAAGGTCAGCAATGCGCGGCCGTGCCGGAGAAGGCTCGCTCTGCGGATGGGCTTCGCGCTATTGGGAGATTCTATTTGCCTGGGCGTCGTTGTCAGTGCCGCGTCTTGCGCTTACTTTTCGGCTGCCTCAGCCGCGTTCTCGACCGCCTTGCCTCCCTCCTGGATGTCCTTGCCCGCGCCTTTGACGGTGTTGCATCCGAGGCACGTCAACAGTGTTCCCAACACGAGTACCGTTATCATGCGTCTCATCTTCGAATGCCCTTTCCTTGTTGCGGGGAAATCACTGGCCCACACCGAGCGGGATCAGTGAGTCCCATCAAACGCCTGTCCAGTTGACGGTAGACCTTCCTATGGCCAGTTCGGGCGAGTGAATTTGCCAATCGCCTTCTCAACTTTTTCCTTTCCGGCGCCATAGACTTTCTGAAACGTGCCAATGAGCTGGTCGCGTTGCCCGGCGATGATTGTCCGATCATCGTTGGTCACCTTGCCCCACTTCCGCTTGAACTCGCCTTTTACTTGTTTCCAGTTGCCTTTCATTTGATCCCAGTTCATGAAGTTCCTCCTCAGGGAGAAAGGTCTTTCATGACCTTGTTCCCGCACTTTAGAGTCGCCCAGTACACGGGCGGCGCTTGAACCTGCAGGACCGCCAAGGCGGCGAAATAATCTGCGCGGCGGACCAGGCAGCAGCCTTTTCAAGGTGGCAAAGGCGCCGCGTCTACCTGATCTGCTGCTTCACAAGTGGAAATGCCAGGATCACGGATCCCAAGAGGATGGAGGTCACCCCCGCCCATGCCGGGATGTTAACCGTCTCCTTTTCCGTGACCGTCAGCTCAAGCGGTCCCAATTTGGCGGCTTGAGTCTCCTTGTCGTAAGTGAACCCGCCATATGCCAAGCCCATGATTCCGGCCACAATCAACACGACTGCGGCTATCAGATAGGGTGTCTTCATTTCTCCCACTCCTGTTCCCGGATTTAAGAAGCTCGGTTAGTCCGCATATCTCACCGCCCCCCGCGTAGCGGGCGGTGAGATGTGTTCTGCAATGGCCCGCAGGCTCACTGGATAGGATTTCTCGCACGCACATCGTGTAAGCAAGGTGGACGTGCCAGGGTCTTGCAAACTGCTGAATCAACTGGGATTGAGAGATCAGCGGTGTGTGCGTTTGAGAAATCCGGGTTAGCGACGCCACGCCGCAGCGTCAAGGGGCTACGCCGTGCTGCGCTCCGTGTGATAGCCCCCATCGGGCATCACGTCTGCAAGGTCTTCCGTGGCTGCTATACGACACTTCGGCCCTGGAGCAGGCGATACACTATCACGAGGAGCGCGATGACGAGGAGCAGGTGAATCAGCCCGCCCATTGTGTAGGACGTGAGCAATCCGAGAAGCCACAGGACGACAAGAATGGCAATCAGTGTGTACAGCATTGTCTCTTCTCCTGTGTTTGAATGGAAACCTTTGGGGCACACTCCCTGCGACAATGTCTACCATTGAAAACACCGAACGCGCCGCAAACAGTCCGCAATGTGGCTTTTTCGAGCTATCCCTATGGAGGACCGGGGTTTCGGGCCAGTGAGATGTCGCCTTTTCCGTCGATGGGCTGTGACTGTAGGTGATTCGAGGAGGAAGAGTACGAATTGATGGTGGGATGGATTCTGTCGATCAGGCCCCCGTACAGGGGGAGGGGCAAATAGCTTCTCATTTCCGCGGCGACACTGAGTCGCTGCAATGGCCCGAAAGGTCTTCCTCTTGGTATTCGGTGTTGTTCTGCCCACTCGCTGCGCTTGCGCACGCATGAATTCAAGACCATGGGCAAGATGCCCACGCCACCTCGAGTGCGCCATTCTCACAACCCGTGTTCATCGGTGGCGGTGTTCTGATTGAGATGCGGCTCTGTCGCGTTATGTTGCTCCGGTAAGCACTTCCTGCGCGCGATGATTTCCCAATCTTCGTCTGCGTTGTCGAATACGAGTTCCAGTGCGTGGAGGCCACGGCCCAAATGCTGAACGGGGGCCGACGCCCGTGCGAACTCCCAAGCTGGGGGTAGGTACGTATACACGTGGCCGCGCAGGCCGGCCGCGCGGTGGATGGTGCCGCTCAACGTGCCCTGGGCCTCGTCCCAGTTCAAATCCGTGAGCTCGGCCTGGCCTTGCGAGAGGTGGAGGTTCGTGCCAGCGAATTGCGGGCGGTCCAGCAGGGGCCACAGCGCGAATAGCCGCACAGCTTTCCCGGGGACCACGCATGCTAATGCATCCTGGCTGATCCCACGGAAATCGTCGGTCCAGAATTCACGCGCGATGTAGGATATGCCCGAGGGCAATCCCATCTCACCCCAGGTGACAGAGAAGCTGCGCTCTTCATCGGTGAAGTTGAAGAAGGCGAGTAATTCCCATTCGAGATTGCCCGACGCGCAGTGCAGGTGCCACACGTCCGGCATGTCGGATGCAAACAGATTCAATGGGCGCGCCGCCTTTGTGAAGCCGGGCATCGTTTGTTGCATGATGCGGATGCGCTCTTCGGGCAGAATGGTCATGTCGTCGGAGTACATGATGCTCGAACCCGACAACGCGAACATCGTCGCGCGCAGGCGGCATTCTTCGGTGCCGCCCGGTGCGCGGATCGACAAGTCGCACGCCTCGTGGTTGTACAGCCTGCCTTGAATCCAATACTCGGCAGACGACATGGCGAACACTTCCTTCAGCGTTGGCCACGTGCTCGTGCCCGCGTCGAGTGTGTCCGTGGTGGCGTACACGCCATCGGCCAGACCAGTCGATAGCAGTGGTGGGGTCTGGCAGTAGCGGATGTACGCGGCGTCGCCCGCACCCTCGCGGACGGCCTCCATCGCGCGGCGCAGCGGGTCCCATCCGCGCACGTTAGCGGGATCGGCGGGGTACAGGTTCTCGCCGGAGCAGCCGGCGATGAAGTCGATCTTGTAGTACGAGGCACCTGCCTTGGTCAGGCGGCTGAACGTGTTCACGATGTAGTCGTACGCGCCCTGCTGGGTGGCGTCGATCTGAAACTGCTTCGGATTGGGCGCCCAGTACCACGTCCAGGTGACCGCGGGTTTGCCTGAAGCATCGCGCAGCATCCAATCGGGGTGCTCCTGGTAAAGCTGTGAAGTCTCGGAGACTTCCGTGGGGGCAATCCAGATGCCGAGTTTGAGGCCGAGCGTGCGCAGGTCTGCGGCGAGCGCTTCGAGTCCGCCCGGATAGTCCGCGGTATCGACATCCCAATCGCCGCAGATGTCGCCGGTCTGCCATCCGTGATCGAGCAGCATGAGGTCCATGCCCAGATCGCGGAAGCGTTCCGCGACGACTTGTGCATTGGCCATGGTGAACGCGTGGCTGATCGGTAGCCGGATAGCGTACCACGAGCACCAGCCGATCGTTGCTGGCGTAAGACGCGGGGGAGTGACGCGCGCGAGAAGATCGCCATAGGTTTCGAGTGCGTGCAGGGAATTGGCATCGGTGCGGAGGACGAGCCAGCCGGTTTCGACGCGCTCGCCCGGGGCGAGCCGGCGTCCGTTAAAGCGCGCCACGCCCGTAACAAGAGCCTCCGCGGTGTCCGCCGCATAGCGAATGTGAACAACGGGGCGGTGATTCTGCGAGGTGACGAAGCCCGCCGTGAACGCGGGGCCGGTTGGAAAACCGACCGTGAGCATCCCGCTGCTATCCGCGTCAAGCACCACCTCGGCGTTGTCCTTCGTGGCCAGCAGCGGTTCCATGGCGGGATGCCCGGGGCTGTGCTCGATGTAAACGCGCGCCTCGCCGCCGGGCCGGCCCAGATTGACACAACTCGGCGTGATCAACTCGAAGTCGCCGAGGGAAACGGGGCTAGCGGCAGTATTGACCACCTCGCCCTGGATGGCCACGATCGCTTGATCATCGTAGCGCCGCAGCCGCAGCGTAACACTGAGCGGAAGGTTCTCTGCGCCGAGCGAACACGAGGTCTCCGTGGCATTGCCGAGCGCGTCCTCGACGGCAGATTCGGCCGGTGGGGCGAGCGGGCGCAACCCGTACGCGGTGTCGTCGACTGTGATCTGGGCTCCAGCGTCTGCGAAGCCGATGCCCGTCTTTTCCCACGAAGCGGACCAGAGCCAATCGTCAGGTTTCATCTGAACCTTCACCTCGCCCGTGGCGCCGGGGTCCTGAGCGTGCACATGCACCATGCAAACCACACACGTCAGCGTGGCCATGACCACTACCCGCATCGAACTGCGACACGAATGCATCATAGGATGAATTCCCTTCTACATTGAGCAGCGGTGCTGTTCAGTGCTTGGCGCCTGGGTTCTTCTGCCCGGTAGTCTGCGCCGTCCCGAACGCGGCGTGCAAGCTCACGGATTTGCACAAACGGTATGCAAGGATATCGCGGGTGCCAGCGAGTTTCTGAGAGCCGCGCTCATCACGATTGCCAGGTCGCGAAGTCTGTGGTAACGCGTGTTGGATCAATGTAGAGTATTCCAGTGGAGAATAGCGGCACACTATCCATTCGCCGCGAGTCCGCGGAGACACAAGAGAGGAGCGAGAGCATGCGTGAAGACGCCTTTTCCCGGCGCACGTTTCTTACTGCGGTATCCCTGGCAACTCTTGCGGCCGGTTCCACGGCGAGCGCATTCGGGGCCAAGAAGGGTGGAGGTCCAAATGATCCCGCCAGACGTCTGTGTTACAAGAAGACGCCCCAGCGAGACTTGTTTGCGCACCTGTACTTCCCTGCCGATTGGAAACCAACGGACCGCAGAGTAGCTATAGTGTTTTACTTCGGCGGCGGATGGACGCAAGGTAGTCCAAATCAGTTTGCGACTCAGGCGGAACACTTCGCGCGCCGGGGGATGGTCGCTGTTTGTCCGGAATATCGTGTGAAGGGAAGGGATGGTGTAGAGCCGGAAACGTGCGTGGAGGACGCGAAGAGCGCCGTGCGCTGGCTTCGTGTGAACCAACAGGCCCTCGCGATCGATCCGGCTCGGATCGTGGCGTCGGGCGGTTCAGCCGGGGGGCACCTGGCGGCATGCACCGCGCTGACGCCGGATATCGTGGGACGGAATGAGGACCCCGCCGTTTCATCCCAGACCTGCGCCATGGTGCTGTTCAATCCCGTTGTGAGCGTGATAGGGGCCGAACGCGTCCATGGTGATTTCACGGAGAAACTGTTATCTCCGATACTGTATCTAAAGGCGGGCGGCCCACCTGCCGTGTTGTTCTACGGCGCCAAAGACAAATTGCTGGCGGGAGGGGAAGAATTCGTCCGCCGCTCGAAGGAACTCGGAAACCGTGCCGACCTCCATGTGACGCCCGGGCAGGACCACGGATTCTTCACCGATCCGCCGTTTCGCGGGCAAACGCAACAGGTGGCCGATGAGTTCCTCGTCTCCTTGGGCCTGTTGAATGCCGAAGCGAGCAAGCCGCGGAAGAAGCGAGGATGATCTCGGACCCAATGTCTGAGTCAAGCGCCTCAGACCGCACGAAATCCTCTCACTGTGCTGGGGATGCTTTACATGTTGACAAAGACCTTGAATCCGCCAAAGCACATGCGGTTGAAATCGAACGGCATCTCCCCGGGTTTGCACGCCTTCTTGAGGCGTGGGTCGGCCATCACCTTCGCATTGACGCTGTCGCGGTGCTTGCGCGACTTGTACACAATCCACGAGAACACGACGGTTTCGCCGGGTTTCAGATTCATCATGCGTGGGAAAGGAAGTCCCATCTTGATCTTCAGGTCGTCGCCGACGCATTCGCGGTACTCGAGCGCGCCGTGTTCCCTCCAGATCTTTCCACCTATTCGCGACATGCGCCGGTAAGCATCGAGCTTCTTCTTGGGTACGGCCAACAGGAATCCGTCGATGTAAGGCATGTGTACTCTCCCTCAGTCTTTGGTGGCAACCATGATCATCCACAGGATACCGAACTTGTCGGTGACCATCCCGAACTTGGGTGAGTAGAAGGTCTGCGTCAGCGGCATCGCCACCTGACCGCTATCCGCGAGTGCGTCAAAAATGCGGTCCGCATCACCCCCGCTGTGCATGGTAATCGAAAGCGAAAAACCCTGGAAATTCGTACTCCCCGTGCAATGCCCGTCCGAGGCAAGGACCTCGGTCTCGCCGACCCGGAAACACGCATGCATCACCTTGTCGCCCATTTCGGGGGTGACCATCTTGGGGTCGCGGGGCTCCGGGGATTCCTTGTAGCGCATGACCATCAGGACTTCAGCGCCCAGAGCCTCCTCGTAGAACTCAAGCGCCTCATCGCAGCATCCATTGAAAAACAGGTAGGGTTGGACGTACATGCGGGTTCCTTTCATAGTTGTGGCGGCGCAGCGTGGTCTTCTCTCTGTAACTTGCTGGCTTGGAATCGTAATCGAGCCGACGTAGGGTTCTGCCGTCCCTCCGGGACTGGTCCACGGGTGGACCCGCCGATCCCAGGAATGAACTCCTGGGCTACTCTCGGCCGTCCCTCCGGGACTTTCCGAATACGCTCAAGCACGTCAGTTGTCGCCGAGCCTGTCGACAGACACAGATCTGCCTCTGTGAACAAAGGCGCTCGTCAGGGCAATCGGACAGCCTCAGTCAACTTGCCTTATCTGTAGTATACCACCAAGATGTCGAGTCGAAAGTGAAAGATGGGTAGGTCGAGTGAAGTTTCGCTTCACCCAGGCGATGTCACGGCACAACCGTGAGCGTCTTTGTGCGCGTGTTGCCTCCGAAGCTGACCGCCACGGTTCCCGTGGTCCGGGAGGAGACGGCAGAGGTTTCGATCGTGAAGCTGACACTGCGCGCACCTTCGGGGATGGTGGCGGTGACGCTGGAGACGCCCGCGATGCCGTCCAGTCCCTCGATGTTGATGGCCAGGTCGAGGGGGCAGGGTGCGGCGGCGTTGAGCGAAGCGGTTGCGGAGACACTTGAGCCGCCGTGCACGGTGCTGCGCGAGAGCGTCAGCTTGTCCAAGAGCGCGGGAACCAGCAGGTACGCCGCGCGTTGCAAGGTGACGCCATTCATCCAGTAGCCCGCGCCGACGATGCACCCGTTGTTGCTGATGTCCGCGGCGCCGTCGAGATACTGCCATTCGGTGCCGCTCGGGATGCAGTCGTTGAGGTCGTAGATGTGGCTGCTCTTCCACAGGACCGCGTGGGAAATGCCGCCCGCGTATGCGGCGGTCCCGACGATGGTCCCGGAGGCGTTGACGGCGGAGGCGACGCTGCAGAACGCGAAATCATCGGTGATGCAATAGCCGAGCGAACCGAGGCCGTGCATGCCGCCGGAGGCTGTCCATTTGAAAGCGCAGTACTCATCGCTGCCATTCGCGGCGTAGCCCACGACAGTGTTGGTGAGGTTGAGTCCCACGGCAATCGAGCCCGTGCCGCCCAGTGCGCTCGGGATGGGGTCCATGGTGCCATCGTCGTACCAGATGCGGCCTTCGGGCGGATTTGGCGTGCCGATGTTGGCTTCGTCGTGTAACGCGCCGACGATCGCGCTGGCTTCGCTGATGGCCATTGCGGCGGTGTCGGCCTCCGCGCCGGGGATGACCTGCATGCCGCCCGTGTCCGTCCAGATGAAGGCACGGCGGGTGGAATCCGTATAACCAGTATGGCCGACCGCTTCGCCGAGATTGTTGACATCCAAGGCGGCGCTGTAACCCACGCCGAGCGCGCCCAAATCTTCGACGCCGCCGGCCTCGGTCCAGTGGATCGCGTGCGTCCATCCATCGGCGTTGCTCGCGTACCCGGCGACCTCCGTCGTGTCGTTGATGCCAGCCGCCAAACCGTAGTGTCCGCCGAGCGTGGGGAGTTCCGTGAGTTTTGGCGTGTGGTCCGGCCGCCAAACGAACCCGCGCCACTCGCCCGCCGCGATCAGGACTTGGCCGACGACCTCGCCGTGTTCGTTCAGCGATTCCCCCGCACTGACGCGATCGTCCAGGCGGACGATGGAGTATTTTGGCGGAGAGGCAACGGGGCATCCACTGATTGCGAGGCCGCCGATCAGGATGCCGATGAGGAAGAGTGCGTTGACGATGCCTTGTCCCTTGCGTAGCGCGCAGAATGGAGCCATGATGCTACCCTCACTGGTTCGCAAGAACGTGCGTAAGCTCCCGGCTTGAAATACCGCCCGACTGGCAAACGGAAGAAACCCCCACCCCTTCAGATACCCCCTCAAACATACTACCAGAGTTTCCGGTT
Source organism: Candidatus Hydrogenedentota bacterium (assembly GCA_020847495.1). Classification (GTDB taxonomy): domain Bacteria; phylum Hydrogenedentota; class Hydrogenedentia; order Hydrogenedentales; family SLHB01; genus JAHDWY01. The sequence goes on from JADLCA010000144.1 coordinate 8,667, forward strand.
TTTGTGACGCATCGTGTGAAATCCCCCACAAAGAGCACAGCCGAGGGCGACTGTGCCACACGTCTACTTCCGTTGAGTTGTTCGTTGGAGTTTCACGACGCCGAGAGCAGACCTTGGCCCGAAAGAGAGAAAGAACTCCTCGATCCTTGGCGCGGATTTCTCACACGCACACACCGCTGATCTCTCA
>JADLCA010000145.1 GCA_020847495.1 Candidatus Hydrogenedentota bacterium
GCCCGCTCAACTCTTGAAGGATTGCTCCGGCAAATAAGCGATGTGGATGGCAACTGGGCGGGCGGATGTGCGCCCGCCCAGTCCTGTTGAGTGTGTTTCGACCGACGTCCCGTAGTGACCACCGACACCATGCCGATCTGCGATGCGTTACAGCCCTACCTTGGCACTGAAATTTGTGAGGAAGCGTTCGCTTTCGCGGCGGTACTTGCCCATGACGGTGCGGCTTTTGTGTCCGGTGTGACGCATGATGTCGGACTCGGACAGTCCTTCCCGGTAGCTCTGCGTCACAAAGCCCGCCCGGAGTGAATGTCCGCTGAACGCCTCGGGTGATAACCCGATTCGCTCGGCTACCGCCTTCACGATGCGGCACACGGCCCGATCTTGCAGCCGACGAGGGAGAATGTCGCCCCCAGGGGAGACGGCACGAAAGACGGCCCCCTCGCTGATGTCCGCCACGTCCAGCCATCGTCTCAGGGCCTGTACGGGGCAGGTCGTGTCGTGCGCGCCGAAGCCGATGTCCTTGGTCTCAGGCTGACCTTCCTGATTCGTCTTGCTCCGCCGAATCGTCACGACCACCCCGCGATCCTGGAAGTCCAGATCGGCCACGTCCAGCGCCACGAGTTCCGAACGCCGGAATGCGCCGGCCAGCCCGAGCAGGAGGATCGCCTTGTCCCGAATACCGCGCGGGGAATCGTCGAGTACACAGACCGCCTCCCGCACGTGCTCGACCAGCAAGGGCGCCGCCTGCCTCTGCGCCATGCTGAGGGTGCGGCGGATTCCCTGCATCGTGGCCCGCACCAGGGGAGCGCTGGCGGGGCTTGGATACCCCGCCGCCTGATGCGCCACGCTGATTGACGCCAGTTTCCGTTGCAAGGTCGAGGGCTTACGGGTTTCGGCCATGGCCGTGATGTACCGCGCCACGGTATCGGGAGAAGCGGGGAGAGCCACCTCTCCCCGGTCTTGACACCAGTTCATGAAGTGTTCCCAATCCGTCGTATATGCCCTGCGCGTGTTGCTCGCTTTGGACGCCTCAATGAATCCCTTCATGTTGGCGTCAAGCTGCGTGATGGCCAATTCGTGGACGAGTTCGATTTCACGCGTCATGGCAACATCTCCCCAGCTTCGATCCGCTGCCACGCGGCCCGCATGTTGAGCTTGCAGTCGTAGAGCAATCTGACGTAGTCCTTGATGTCTCGCCCATCCAGCCCTTGCTCGCTCGCCCCTGTTTTCAGCCTCGTCGCCATCGCGTCCGCCACGCCACGGCGGGCCAAGTGGTAGACAAGGCAGCGGGACATGAGCGGGCCGGAATCCTCACAGCCCTCGAAGGTCTCTTGGCCGTCCACAGTAGTCGTGAATATCCAGACCACGTGCGCGGGGACGCGCTCCAGCGTGACAAGCAATTGCCGCACGGTCCTCCATTTCAGCCCGTGTGCTTCGTTCACGATGTACACGCGCCCACCCTTGCCGAAAGCCGAGTAGCGCGACTCCGCTTCGATGTCCTGCACCATGTTCGGCGTGAGCGTTTCCGCGTCCAACTCGGTTACAAAGTCCGCTTCCGCCACGTCTGCGGCAATGAGGCGGGCTATTGTCGATTTGCCGGTACCGCTCAATCCGGTCAGCCAGATCGCTCGACCGCCGAAACCCGAACGATCGCGGAGAGTGAGGAGAGAGTTGATCACCTTGTCCTGGCCCGCGACTACATCCCACGTCATGGGCCGGTATTTCTCGTAGAGTGGCTTCATGATGCGGACCTCCACATGCGTTGGGCTTCGAGCGAAGCCCGCTTGTGCTTCTCAGCCGCGGTATCCATGTCGAAATCGGGAATGATTTCACCGGGTTCCCACGGAAACCCCGGAAGAGGCGATCCGTAGTACTGTCCGTCCTCCGAGCAATAGAGGGCTTTGAAAAGTGAGCCTTGCCATTTCATCGTGCGTCCCTTTCTTGGGGACGCATGGAGTGCAGGCGGGCGGGTGCGGTAGAATCGCCGCAGGCCGTCGCATGCTAGTACCATGCGTTCGGTTTAGCCCGTCGTGAGTGCTCTAACACTTGCGGCGGGCGCTTCTACTTTCATGGCCGATAACGTTCCCTTATCGGCCATCTGAACAGATGGTACCACAGGCGCGTTTTACTGTCAAGCACAAATAGAAAACTATTTGTTATTACTAACGGAAAAACAGCACCGAAATTGACCGCAAACAGTCCCTCGGAATGCCCAATTCCGATCTGATTACCGTCCTGTTCGAGACCTATTCAGGGATCTACTCAGGGTGAGGCGGCAGGGTGATTCGGCTGTCAGATGGGCAGAGCGACGGCGCACGAAGCAGACCGAACCGAATGCCCCTCGACTTTCGTCGGCTCCACGCAGCCACCGGCCCATCGAGGTCTACCCTGTGGTAGATTTTTTGCCCACCCCCCCGGAGGGGTCTCGAATGGGTCCCCCCTCACGTAACCTTCGTCTCTCGACAGACGCCGCTCCGACTGCATCTGCCAGTAGCGCAATTCTGTCGGGCACCATCCCAGCGATGGTACCGGCAAAACGACAGTCGGATACTCCTCACCGATCTCCTTTGGACGCTCTCTCACACTTCTGGATTGCGGCACTGTAGGCAAGCGCGCATGCGAAATCAGCGAAGTAGGATTCCACATAGTGGCGCTTGCCGTCCGACCAAGTGCTACGCGATGTGAATGGCAATCCAAAGCATCGCAAGCGGAGCTTCCGTCCTTCGCGTTCTATGTGGAAACTCACAGATTCACCGAAGATCGATGCCGTCATATACTTCGTACCGTATTGGGTCGTCTCGATTCCGAATAGGAATCCGTATGGTTCCGCGAAGTAGACAAAGGCATTGAGCACGCGGAAGGCTCGTTCCCTAAGGTCAAGGACGGTGTCCTTGTCCAACTGCCAAGGGGGTCTGTTCGCTCGGAAATCTCTTCCTAGGAGATCGGATAACAGAGCTTCGCTTGCCTGGCCGGAATCCTGAGAGTCCCGGAATAGCTCATGTAAGCCATCAGTTTTGTTCGGTGCGGCAATGGATAGGTCTGGCTCAGAAAGGCGGTCAATCAGGACCTGCACCGCCTCGTAAACACTCTGGTCGGTGAGCGAAGGAAGGCCCGCGTACGTGCCGATATGTATCGTCGGGTTCCACTCCGGGTCAGGCAAACGCCTTTTCGCCGCTCTGTGGCCGTGCTCCACCTTGGCCCAGTAGCCCAGGGGAGGCTTGGGGATTCGGTGCGACTTAGAGACCTTTGCAAGCCACAC
>JADLCA010000146.1 GCA_020847495.1 Candidatus Hydrogenedentota bacterium
GACTGCGGGCGCATTCACCAATTACTTCCTGATCGACAAGAACTACCAGGCGTTCCGCATCACGGGGAACGACTCGACCAAACTCTTCCTGGATGCAACGGCTAACGCGGCAGGGACACCCGCATCCGGCGCCTGGAAGATCGCCCGCGACCCGAGTTTCCTTGAGCAGCTCATCGTGGAATTGTATGACACGGACCACGATGGCGGGTTCAACATTCTGGACGACCTTCTGCCGCTGGACATCAATCTGGCGCAAAGCGGCATGAAGATCTACCGCGATAACGACTTCAATGTGAACAACGCCAATGGCGTGTTCGACACGGGCGACATCCTCGTTCAGCTTGACTACGCGCCGTTCCAGATTGGACAAGCGGGCGAGCCGGACACGCAGGTGATGTTCGTGTTCTCGACGCCGGGCACGGACGCCCTTCCGACGGCGACAGCGCAGCAGACGCGGCATCGCCAGTGGATTCCGGATTCGTTCGGCACCTCGTCGAGCGACCCGAATCAAGGGCCCGAGTTCTTCGTCGTGGTCAGCACATCCGCCAACATCTCGGTTGGAGACGACTTCAGCGTGGGCTTGGTTTCCGTGGGACCCAACACCCCGACGGAACCGGATCCCGACACCTTCCCGCCGCCTCCAACATCTCTCGTCGGCGAGTTTGATACCTTCAGCGAGTTCCCGTGGGGTTACCGCGCGATAGGTCTGATCACCTTCTTCCAGACGGAGCAGTACTACAAGCAGTATCCGGAAGTCGACAACTCCGGATTCAACTGGGTGCGGTCGTCCGTCAACAAGGCGCTCCGGACCAGCAACATCACCGCCGTCCAGGGCACCGTCCAGGGCAACGATGTGGTGATCAGCGCAGTAATACCCTTCCAGTTGTCGAAGGAGACTCCGGCAGGCGGTCTGACCATGTCCATCACGGGCGTGAACTTTGGGACCAGCCCGGTAGTCTCGCTCGACGGGACGGCCTTGACGGTCGTGAACGCGACGAATACGAATATCATCGCGACGTTGCCGGGCGGCACGATTGTCGATCCGGATAACGATGACACGGCCAGCTTGAAGGTGACCAACTCCACAACCGGCAAGTTCGGGTTCTTCTCGAACTTCACCATCACCACCGGCAGCGGTGGAACCGCCCCGTCGATCACCGCCGTCAATCCAAGCCAGGGTGAAAAGACCGACTTCCCGGTCACCATCACCGGCACCGGGTTCGACGACCCGACGGTCAACTTCGGCGGAACTAACATGCCGGTACAGGCCTGGACGTCGACGTCCATAACCGTAGGCTTCCCGGTGGGCGGCATTCCGACGACGGGTTATCTTGATGTGACCGTGCAGAACGGCTCGTCAGGCCTGTTCGACGTGCTGCCGGATGGGTTCCGCTACATCAACAGTCCTTCGGGCGGCGGTAGCGGCAGCGGCTCAGGGCTGGGCGGCGGACTGCCCGTGGCATGCTTTATCGCCACAGCGGCCTACGGCACGCCGTTCGATGGCAAGCTGGACGTATTCCGCGAGTTCCGCGATGCGGTCCTGCTGAAGAGCGCGCCGGGCGCGGCCGCAGTCGACCTGTACTACACCATGAGCCCGCCGATCGCGGATCAGGTGGCGAAGCACCCGGCACTTGCCGTGGCGGTGCGAATTGTGCTAACACCAGTGGCGTGGTTCCTGGAATCGCCCATTGCGGGGTCGGCGGTCCTAGTCCTTGTGGCAGGCCTGACCCTGGCCGGTATCCAGCGCAGACGCAACGCCGCGCGGGCCAAGAGTTGATGCTGAAGTAAGATTCCCCGGGGGTGCTGTGCACACCCCCGGGGGATTTCAAAGTGAACGTCGCCGGACGGAAGCCTGGAACGGCCGCGCCGAAACGGAAGAGAAAGGATTGACCCGGTGAGCAAGACAATCCGAACGCCGCTGCGTGCTGCTTTGATGATTCTCGCAGTGATGATTACCCTCCCCGACGCACACGCCTTTTACCCCCTGGGCTATTTCGATCCGGAGACTGGTCAGTTGACTTTCGTCAAGTGGCCACTGGATGTGCTGGACGTTGACGGTGACGGAGACGTCAGCGGCGACGAGGAAGGTATCCCCCTGACCTTCGAGACCGGGAATGGTGAAGACGGATTCACCACGGTCGAGGTGGACAAACTCTTTCTCGGTTGCGAGGAGTGGGAACGCGTGGCCTCGGCCTACATCGCCTTCCGGCAGACGCAGCCGATCGTGGACCCGGTAGAACTCACGGCGGGATTTGACGCCATCGACGCGTTCAACACGGTCGCGTTCGAGTCAGAGGATGACATCACGGAGCAGGGCGGTTCCCTCGTCGAGGGGGCGCAGGCCATGACCTTCCACGCCTATACCGTTGAAGACACCGCGATCACGATCGGTGGCACTTCATTCTTCATCGGCGCCGGGGAATTTGTGGATGTGGACACCGTCGTCGCGGCAACCGCCCGCGAGGTGGAAAACACCAGCGACGAATTCACGCTGCAAGGTTTGGCCACCTTGTTTGGCGGAATGACCATCGGGTTGGGTTACAGCCCGCTTACAAACCTTGACGAGAGTGCCAGTGAAACGGAAGGGATCAATGTTGAGGACCGCGTCGTTGCACTCCGCGGCTTCAACGGCGAACTCATTGAACGCGGCGTGACCTCTTCCATGTTCAACGCCTTCCTGGTGTACGTGGAAGAGAACGGCTCTTACACCGACTCCCACGCGGACCTTGCGCCTGACGATATCGCCGGGGTGACGTTCCTGTACCCCCGCAGTTCGATCGATATCTTCTTTAACCTGAATCAGAGGGCGCGCACCAAGGCCCGCGAGGGATTCGCGTCGCAGCCGATCGCCGGCGCCTGGATTCGGGCCGGGTGTGATGCGGACAACAACAGCGGTACGGCGCGCGTGCCCATGTTCGATACCTTTACTGGTTTGTACGAATGGGAACAGAACACGGACTTCCGCGGGCACTTTGAATTGAAGGGCCTTATAAAGCAGTTGGAAACCGTGGATGAAATCGCCTTCGTCCCCACGTATACCTTCTCGTGCAGCGAGTTTCTGCCGGTGCTGTACGGAGGCGATGAACGCTCGGTCTATGACACGACCCATGGCGGGTTCATGTTCGGAGATGCCAACGGTTTCGGTTTCGACTCGCTGTTCCCGTCCGAAGTATTCGCCGAAGGAGAAAACCTCTCGGGCATGCAAAACGTCAACCAGGGAGCGGCCCTCTACTTCGACCTCGAGCGGCGCAAGATCGTCAGCGAGGTCAGTGGCAAGACGCTGGATGTGCTGCTGGCCGCCGGGCGTCCGATGTTTGGTGACCAGACCGCCGTCTGCCCGCTCAACGTGATCGTTGCCGGCTTGGAGACGGTTCAGGGGCCAACGATGTTGCGCGGCCTGCGCGACAAAGTCCTGCTGAACTCCGCCGCCGGAACCGCCCTGGTGGACGCGTACTACCGCATGTCGCCGGTGATGGCCCAATACCTGCTGGACCACGGGCATGTACTCGCTGCTGCGCGGGTGCTCGCGCGCGGCCTCGAGTGGATGGTTGTCCACGCGGAATGGCTCCTCGCATCAGTGACCTTGTTGCTTTGCGGCCTTTTGGGCCGCCGCTACTATCGGCGCCTCCGGGGCGCGACGGCCCTGCTTGCGCTTGCCGGGGCAGCGACACTTTTCGCGGCCACCCCCGCCGACGCGCTGCTGACGCCCTACGACATTTCCGACTATGTGTGTCTCTCGACCGATGTGATCCATGGCGAAGTTACGGCAGTGGAGAGCTACTGGACGGATAACAACACCCGGATCGTGACCGACGTGACGGTCACGGTGTCAACCGTGATCAAGGGCGAACAAAACAAGAACGGCCAAGTCCACTTTCAGTTGCCTACAGGCCGGGTGGGTGCAATCGTGAGGTCGTCCCCCGACCTGCCATCCTTCGCGCGCGGAGAAGAGGTGGTGCTCTTCCTGAAGTGCCAGGAGCGCGGTTTCGCCATCATGGGTGGCATTGCGGGCAAGTATGCCGTCAAAAAGGATCCGCGCACCGGCGAGAAATACGTTCTGGCTGATTCGATCTCGACGAAGACCCGCCTTGAAAAAGAGATCAAGAAAATGAATGCGGTAGCCGCGGTGGAGAAGGGTGAAGCGCCCCCCGCGAAGACCGAGCCTGTTCGCGCCGTTGTCTCCCTGCACGATTTCGTCGCTCACCTGCGGCGCGTGGAGCGTGAGAGCGACATCCAGAATAAGCATAATACGTAACAAGCGGCGCGACTACGCGATTTGGACTTCTAGCGCTTTGGGCCGGTAACCCGGCTCAAAGCGCTTCTCTTTGGTGCGGACTCAATGTCCCCCGGACGAGCAGGCTTGGCCGTTGCCCGTAACGCCGCCATTGCATTGGAAAACGCCGTGGGATAGACTTCCTTCGTGTCGGCAGAGGGCTTGGCGGCAGGTGCTTGCAGGTGTTTGGCACCACGTCAACCTTCGCCATTCAAAGTGCGTTACTCCTGCGGCGATAAGGGTTTCTCCGCCTTTGACCGCCCCGCCCCAGGGCATGCCGAAGACGGTGGCTGCTGCGGTAGGTCTATGAAGACCATGCGCTGGTGGCGGTAAGCGCTTCAGACACGAGGAATTCACTCGCGGGCGTAGTCAGCTCGGCGCCCGCGTCACACAATCTGTGCTACACGTGGCCGGCCCGGCCACAGAGGGTTGGATGGTTAAGGGTCTTCTGATACGGCAGGCGTTTCTGATCATAGACCTGTCGCTCGCGTTGTTGGTGGCCTTGTTCGTGTACCTCATCGCCGAAAGAGTGCTGCGGGAGAGTCCCATCGCCCTTGGTCCCGGTGAGCCGGGTGAAGGCACCATGGAAGCCTTCCAGCTCCCCACGGTGGGGCCTCTCTCCGATTACGCTGTCATCGAGACCAGCGGCTTGTTCGGCCCTGCGGCAAGCATGGCTACTCCCGCGGCGCCCGCCGTAACAGAACCGGATATGGTGGAAGCTCCACCGACGCTGACTTTGCACGCTACCGCGGCGTCGGAGGAGCCAAGCGATCCCCACGCAACGGCAGTCATCGAGAACAGCGCCGCGACAACTCTGCAAAAGGTCGCGACTTACTACCTGAACCAGCCGTTCACCGCGGAGTTGTCGTTGAAAGAAGTTCATCCGCGAAAAGTTATCCTCGAGAACAAGGCGGCCAACACCATGGCCACGCTGGAAATGCGGGATCCCACAGAGAATCCGGCTCCAGTGACACCCGCCGCGATGGCGCGCGGGCCGCAGAGACGGCTTCCCTCCGCGGCGTCGGAAACCGCAAACGCCGTTACGCTTAACCGCGAGGAGATGGTTCAGGAGTTGGCCTCCTACAACTACGCGGACGTGGTGAGCACCCTGAACCCGCAGATGGCCGAGGATGAGAACGGCAACGTTGTGGGGATTTCGTCTGACAATTTTGGGAGCATACCCCTTGCGAGTCAGGTCGGACTGCAAAACGGCGACGTGGTCAACACCATCAATGGAATCAAGATCGACAGCGATCAGAAGCTCGCTGAGATCATGGACAAGTTTGCGAACGCAAGTTCGTTCCGTCTCGGCGTCACGCGGAATGGGACGCCGATGATGCTTACCTTCAAGTTGGAGTAGTCAACCGGTGAATCAGCCCACACACGATGCGCGCCGGAATTCGCGAAGGGGAAAACACATGCGCTGGCTTTTGGTGCTTGGTATTGCCGTTCTTACCGTGGTCCAGCCGGGGTGGGGCCAGGCCGCGGACGGCTCGTCCGCGCAGCC
>JADLCA010000147.1 GCA_020847495.1 Candidatus Hydrogenedentota bacterium
CCTCGATGTACTCGTTCAACTCCGGGCTCAGGATGTTCCAGCCACTGCGGATGTGGCGGGACAGGCTCAACGATTTGTACTGGACCAGCACCATGACCTTGCGGCACTGCGAGTTGATGCAGTTGGAGAGCGTGAAGTCGATGAGCCGGTAGATTCCCCCGAAGTACACCGCGGGCTTCGCGCGATCCTTCGTGAGCGGATACAGCCGCTCGCCCACTCCCCCGGCCAGCACAACGGCCAGCACCTCCCGCATGTCATGGAGATCTTGCATGTACTACTCCTCCCGGCCCAGAAACGCCCTGCAGGGGGCGCCGTCCGCGTCCACCAGCGGAAGCGGAAGCACCACGAACGGATACGTTCCCTGCGAGAAGCTCCCCAGTCTCAGTCCTTCGACGACAAGCACGTTCGCCCGCAGCAGGATGTGATGGGTCTCTTGGCCCTCCTGCTTGTAAGGGGCAACGGACAAGTAGTCTACTCCTACCAGGCGCACTCCTTCATCTACCATGCGCTCCGCGGCCTCGCGCTCGACCGCGATGTAGTCCTTCATGAATGGGGCGTCATGCGGGCATTCGGAATTGTGTGTCTTCAGGAGGATTCGTGAGGGCAACGCCGCCGGTCCAAGATCCGCGGGGCCGATGTGGGCCACGCCCTCCGCCTCAATCAGGCGGGCATCCCCAAAGAACACGGAAGTGTCCATTTCGTGGAGGCGCTTTCCATCCTCTTCGAAATGCCAGGGGGCGTCCACGTGCGTGCCCGTGTGTGTGCTGAATGACAGACACGACACATTGCATCCCGCACCGGCGGCAATGCGCGATCGTGGACTCAGAGAATAGGGAGGGTCGCCAGGCCACACCGTCATGCCTTCGCGCATCGGTATGCTCACGTCCACCCACTTCAGCCCCATGTCACCGTCTCCGAGTCGCACACCGCCTCGTATCCGTCCATGTTGGCGTCAGCCGCGGTATAGCCAGGACATACTCCATAATTATACACTGCGGCGGCATCAATTGGCTTCGGCGCCATGTCACGGTGAACTTCCCCTGCTTCTGTGTCTCGCATAGGCCCCCACACCATTTCTCTCCCCTTTGCTCGACCGAGATTCGCAAGCGCGCTCGTCGTCCACCCGCCGGGAGTACCAGATCGTCTCGAGAGCCGTTCTGGCGAACGCGGAGTCTTCTCTTTACTAGTATCGCTTATTTATTGACTTTCCGCAACCGAAAATTCCGGAGCCAGCCTGTTGCCACGCCAGAAAGCCACCCGCTGACGCACGTTAATACACTGAACGGCAGTGGATTAGGGTGTTTCTTCACGATCTTGTGAGCCGGCTCCGCTGCGGAGTTCCTCGACCTTCCGGCTAAGCAGGGCCAACTCCTGCGCAAGCTGACGGTTGCGCTCAGACATCCTGGAAATGACGATTGTGAAGCACAAGACGATGGCCAGTGTGAAGGCGAAATACATGGTGAATAGTACTGTCAAATACTGAAAGTGAAAGAGGGCCGCAAGCGCGGTGATGATGCCTGGGAATATTCCGATCAGAAGACTGAACCCGGCGGTTCCCAGCCATAGCAATGCGTAGCGTTCGCGCAGGTATCCGCGCCGGACCAGTTCAAGAACGACCAGGACCAGGAGCAGGCTCAGCCCCAGTATCCCCACGCGATGCGCCGTCTGTATGCCCGTCTGGGTATATCCTTCCATTTCAGGGTTCTCCCAGCGTTCCCTTGGGTCTGCGGAACAGGTCTACAAGAATGGCCAGACCGACTTTGACCATGTAGTACGCGGCATGCGGCGGGCGGATTGACGTTACGCCGCCCTGCCGGGGGAGCATCTTGACGGGAATCTCCACCGCCCTCAGTCCAGCCATGTGCATGATGACCAGCGCCTCTGCTTCCGGATAGTCATCGGGGTACCGGTTGGCGAACACTTTCAAGGCTCTCCGGTTGATGGCCCGAAACCCGCTGGTGGTGTCGGTGATTCCCCCGCCGATGAGCATATCCACCAGGCGCGACAAGACGGATTTTCCGACACGCCTGCTGAAAGATGGCACGTACCCACTGTCGGCCACATAACGAGACCCGATGACCATGTCCGTGTCCCCTTTGGCCAGACGGTCCACCAGAAGATGCAATTGCTCCACGGGGTGCTGGCCGTCCGCATCGCATTGCACGGCGACGTCATATCCATTTCGCAGCGCATACTTGAACCCGGTCTGCATCGCCCCGCCAATCCCGAGGTTGTAGGGAAGGCGCACAAGAGCGGCCGGCGGATTGGCCCTGACCAGCGAGGCCGTCTGGTCCGCCGAGCCATCGTCCACGACAACAATGCCGTAATCTGGCACCTGCCTCTTTAGAGATGCGAGCACGCCGGCTATTGTCTCCTCTTCATTGTAGGCGGGGATAATGACGAGGACTCTTGGCATCACGCACTGGCCTTTCGCAGGATCACGAAGCGCCAGAATCCCCACAACATGCCAGCGGCGCGGGCGGCGTCGCGCAGGAGCATCACAGGCAGAAAGGCGAGCATGCCCCACTCGCCCGTCTGGCGCGCCATTCTCCATGGAATCGAGATCCTCGCGAGCACGAGTATCGCGGCGATGACTGCGCTTGCCATCGCGCACGCCAGCGATATGGCGGAGAACAGCGCGCAGACCAGGAGAGCGGCGCAGACGGCTGTGAGAGGTGGAGCGGCCAAATCAACAAGACCGGCATAGCGATCACCTGAAGCGCGCCCTGGGTGCTTCTGATAGAGCTTCACCCGCCAGAAACCGTGGCGCGCCTGCGCTTTCAGGTAGGGCCACAGCCGTGTGGGGTGGTAGTGCCTGACCACCGCATCGTGGGCGAAGCACAGGCGCCCGCCCATATCGCGCAGGCGGTAGGAGAGGTCGTTATCTTCGCCTGACGCGGCGCGGAAACTCTCGTCAAAGCCGCCCACGCGCTCAAACGCCTCTCTGCGGATGGCCACATTGAACGAACCCAGGAAATCAACCTCCTTGCCGAAGCGCCGATGGCGCATCACGATCTCCTCGTGGACCATTCGCGCGAGCAGGCTGCGATTATTGGCGATCCCATAGGTTCCTCCGGCGGCGGCGACGCCCTCTTCAAAGCAGTCCACGAGTTGTTGCACCCAGTGGGGTTCGGGCACGCAGTCGGAATCCGTGAAGATGAGCAGTTCGCCTTTGGCCACGCGCGCGCCATGGTTGCGCGCGGCCGCGGGACCTTGCTGCTCCTGCCGGACGAATTCTACTGGAAACTGCCCGGCGATACGAGGCGTGTCGTCGGTGGATCCGTCATCCACCACAATGACTTCCGTTGGCGCGTGGCTCTGCTTCAAGCAAGCGTCCAGGCACTCCGCCAAAGTGGCGGCGGCGTTGTAGGCCGGAATGATGATGGTTACCATCATTGTTTTCGGCAACCTCGGCGATCAAATGCCGGAATCATCGGGAATCCGCCAGAGTCCATACACGAAGAATGGCGCATGCTCCGGCACTCGTTCGTCGGCACGTGCACGAAACCGCTGCGCATCCTCGACGCAATCGAACAAATGACATTCATTGAGAAGAGGTCCAAATTCCACGACGGCCGCCGAATCACCGGCAGAATAGCCACAATTCATGAGACCGCTCACACTTCCCCCCAAATCCGCCACGTCGAAGCCCAGCAGCGTCCAATCGGAGCCGGGCGAATCCGGTTCCGGGCGGTGGTGCTTCCAGAAGTTCAGCCAGGTGCCGCGCTCGGGGTCGTAGACGATTCGATCCCAAGCGCGAAGAGACGCATCGTCCAGGGCCGAGAAGAGAACAGTTACAGCGATCAGGGCCGAGGGGGCCAAGGCGCGCGCTTTCATCCAACGCCTCATCGCGGCGAGATTCTCCCAGTACTCGCAGGGGCCAATCCAGTCATAGTGCGCGATGTCCTCCGCTACGCGTCCGGTGTCGGCGTCCACATTGGGACGTGGCCACACCATCCGATCCACGGAGCGCGGCTGCCGGTCAATGTCTCGCAGCAGATAGACTTTGCACCGCTCCGGCGGCCACGCA
>JADLCA010000148.1 GCA_020847495.1 Candidatus Hydrogenedentota bacterium
ACTGGTTTTTCGATTGGGCTGACTCCTACGAGCGGATTGTGTCCATCAATCCGGAAACGCGCGAAATCGTGCTGGAGGAACCTTATTGCGGCTACGGCTACCGTGCGGGGGCACCCTACTATGCCGTCAACTTGCTTTGCGAAATTGATCGGCCCGGCGAATGGTATCTGGACCGCGGGAGCTTGGAACTCTATTTCTATCCGCCCGGAAATCCCTCCCGGGCCGTCGTGGAGCTTTCCGTGGCCGACTTCCCGCTGGTGGAGTTGGACGAGGTCTCCCACACGGCCTTGGAGGGCTTCACGTGGGAACTGGGCGGTGTGGACGGCGTGGTGATTCGCGGCGGTGACCATTGCCTGCTGGCAGGCTGCACGGTGCGCCGATGCGGCGGCAACGGCATCGTCGTGGAGGGCGGCTCGTCACATGGAATCCTGGCGTGTGATGTGTATTCGATGGGCCGGGGCGGAACGGTTGTCTCGGGCGGCGACCGCAAGACCCTCACTCCCGCAAACCACTATGTTGAGAATTGCGATATCCGCGAGCTGTCGCGCATCGATCACACCTACACGCCCGCGATTGTACTTTCCGGCGTTGGGAACCGCATCGCACATAATCTGTTCCACGACATCCCGAGCAGCGCGATTCGGCTTGGAGGCAACGACCACCTCGTGGAGTTCAACGAGATCCATCATGTGGTGCGAGAATCCGACGATCAGGGTGGCGCGGACATGTGGGGGAACGCGACATTTCGTGGCAATGTGTACCGCTACAACTTCTGGCACCACATAGGCAATCAGGCCAATCCCCGGGAAACGCCCGATTGCGGACAAGCCGGCATCCGGCTGGACGACGCGATTTCCGGCACGTCCATCTACGGAAACGTATTTTACCGCGCCTCGGCAGGGCGGACTGGCTTCGGCGGCGTGCAGATTCACGGCGGCAAGGACAATGTGATCGACAATAACCTATTCTTCGACTGCATGGCGGCCATTAGTTTCTCGTCATGGGGAGACGCGCGGTGGCGGAAGTTCGTGGCCGACGCAATGGCCGTGTCCGATATCGACCCCGCGCTGTACACCACACGCTATCCCGAATTGGGGCGACTCACGGAAGATCACGATGTGAATCGTGTTTCCCGAAACCTGATCATCAACTGCGAGGAGTTCTTGCGTCGGGACAGCGGAAGTAACGTGGTCGTGGATAACGTGACCCTGACCGTGGAAGAACCTTCCGGCATTCGCTCCCTTCTGCCGCTGATGACTGAGCATGGCCTGGACCCCATTCCCTTTGACGAAATGGGCCTCTATGAATGCCGTTGGCGTCCGCAGCCCCGGAACGCCCGCTGAAGTTTGGGCATACGTAACCGGAAGCGTACTGCTCCCATGACGTGCGCCGGGTCTCCAGAGGGGCTTGGCTCAAGCAATTAGGGCGGCCCATGGAGATGAAGGAGGATACTGGGCCGCCCTGCGAAAAGGAGAAATACGCTATGTTTTGGTCTTCAATTCATTAGACCTGTCTGAATCGCGCGGGGTTTCGCGCGAGCGCATCAAAAGAAGTCCAACACGCCCGCAGCCTGTCCTCAGGTCGAATAAGGACACTGAAGGCATACGATGGACTGCCGGTCTGGCGCTGTTGCCTGCGGCAATGCTGTCCCGATCTAACGAGGTTCAGCATCCAATACGGGCACGCGCGTGATGCCTCTACTCGCCACCCGCAAAGTCCTGCTGCCAGCGCTTGTAGACTTCGTCGAGCGACGCTTTCATCCAGTACACCTTGCCCCGAATCGCCCGCTTCGCGTGAGGTGCAATGGGTCCCAGGTTCACGACCGCGTGCAGGCAATCGGCGGGATGATGGTTGGTGACGTGGGTCGCGCGCTCCCAGAAGAGGCCACACACCCACTGTCCGTCAAGGCTTCTGCGAACGATCAGCCCGCTATCGAGTACCTGGTCAGAGAACGCAGGCTTGTAGGGCTCCAGTCCTGCCTTGCTGATTTCGCCCCCAGTCCGATTGGTGTCGAGGATGACACCCACTCCGGTGCGATACCCCACATTCTCGCGGGTCGCGGGGATCGCAAGCCAGTCACCCCCGGCATGCACGTGCGACAGACTGGTCAAAGACTCCTGCTGTGCCTCTTGACGCGCCCACAGGTCGTATTCACTGAACGCGGGCGTCTCCGCAATACTCCTGCGCCATTCGCTGTTCGTAAGACCCCCCATTCGAAAGCACTGCTGGACGCAGTAGAATTCATTCAACCCCTGATCTTTTGTCTCAATGACCCACAGCAGGTCGAAGCCATCTTCGGCGGGCGCGATGTAGTAGGTCCAGTCTTGAGGGTACCAGCCTTCCTCGCGCACGGGCCGCTTGTGAACCAGCACGGCGGGCCGGGAGGCGAAGTCCTTTTCCAACGCTTGAACCCTTTCCAATTCTGAAGCATCCCCGTCATCCGGCGCGGCGCCGAATATGAGCGGTGCATGCTCGTGAAACCGGTACCCGATCCGGTTGCCCGGGTGGTCCCGGTGACTCAGCGAAACGAAATTGCCGTCAGGGCGGAGGGGTCCCACGACTGTAGGAAGTTTGGATGGCGTTCCCGCCGCGCGATCTTCTTCCCCGGTTGCCAGGCTTGCTGCCCCCCAGAGACACAAGAATAATACGGCTCGCATAGTCATGGCCAAGGCTCCCTGCTTTTTGAGAATGTCCCTGCTTTCTTTCTCCACTTTGAACGGAGCGGGCCAACAGGTCAAGTTGTGGTGAACACACGTGTCCGGGAACAAGCGGCGGCTGTATCCGCCTCTTGCCCCTGTGCTAAGATTTCTTGACTTGCGTGTTGATTGTCGCCGGTCCGTTCTCATTCCGGGAACGGTGTGGGAATTCCCCCCATAGAATGACAGGAATACATGGTTACACTCATTGCGGATTGGATTACATCGTTCATGTCGGCCCTGGGATATCCGGGCCTTGTGATTATGATGGCGCTTGAAAGTATGATCGCACCGGTGCCGTCCGAGGTTGTGATGCCATTCGCGGGCTTTCTGGTCGTGGAGGGGCAGTTCACGTTTCTGGGCGCGGCGCTGGCGTCTTCACTGGGGACGCTGTTGGGTTCCTTGCTGAGTTACTGGATGGGGAAGTACGGCGGATATCCTCTCATTTACCGGTATGGGAAGTACTTCCTGCTGGAGCGCGAACACCTTGAGTACACGGTGTCGTGGTTCGAGAAGCGAGGTGACATCGCGGTGCTCATTTGCCGATTCATCCCGGTGGTCCGGCATCTGATTTCGATTCCGGCCGGCGTCGGCAAAATGAACATCGTACGTTTCAGTGTATTCACGCTCCTTGGTGGGACCATTTGGAACCTGATTCTGCTTTACGCCGGCGTGAAACTCGGCCAGCACTGGGACATCATCTCAAAGTACTCGCACGAGCTTGACTACGTCGTCGTGGCGGTGTTGTGCGTGGTGTTCGCATGGTGGGTCCGGAAGCAGTGGAAGCGTCGCACCGCAATCGCCGCCGAAAAGAGCTAGATCTCCGGACCGCGCCCGCTTGAGCGCGTGACGCTGAAAACCTGAGTTGGTGTGAATTCATGAAGAAGTCGAAATCCAGTCGCATGCGAACCATCTTCGTGCACCGGCTGCGGACGACGATCCGCGGCTACATGCTGCGTGGTATCCTGGTGGTCGTGCCTCTCGGCGTAACGGCCTACGTCCTCGGACTCTGCTACGAACTCACGGCGGGCCATCTTGTCCCCTTCCTGCGGTTGTATACGGGCGATTGGCCCAACTACAGTGTTGTGCTGCTTTCGGTGGTCTTGTTCATAGTCATCCTCTACGTTATCGGGTTCTTCGCAGGCTTCGTGATAGGCAGGCGGCTCATAGCTTTCAGCGAGAGCTTCCTCCGGCGCATCCCCCTCGTGAAGACCATTTACGGGGCTTCCCGCCAGGCGGTTGATGTCCTGTCACGACAAGACGAAGGCCCGGCGTATCAGGCCGCGGTGTTGGTGCCGTTTCCCGCGCCTGAATTGAGAACCATCGCGTTTGTCACCGGCAAACTGCACTTTGAGGGAGAAGGCGAGTATGTCAGGACCTTCGTTCCCACGACGCCGAATCCAACGAGCGGCTACCTGGAGATATTCCGCCGGGACGCGGTTGAGTACACGACGTTGACGATCGAGGCGGCCGCCAAAACCGTCATGTCCGCTGGCACCCTGACACCGGAGGAATTCTCTTTTGTCGAGCCTCCGGAAATGCACGCACCCCCGCAGGAAGGGCTGCGGACGGTCACGGCGGACGGCGCCATGAAACGGGCCTCGAAACCCAAGCACTCCTGGCCAGTGCGAGCACTGCTTAAGGTCCGGAGACGGTTGATATCCGGGCTGCTTGTCCTGGTGCCGATTGGTATCACGATCTTCATTACAAACTTCGTGTATGGTCTGACGGCAGGCCGTATCACCCCCCTCGCCAAATGGCTTGCGGGTCCCCAGCCTACGTACGTCACCGCCGTCGTTTCGGTGATCCTGTTGGTCATCTTGCTGTACCTCACCGGTTATGTGACGACTGCGGTTGTTGGCGCGCGCCTGGTGCGCATGATCGAGAATCTGATCAGCCGTCTGCCCCTGATCACGACGGTTTATGGGGCCACGAAACAGATCGTCGAAACGCTCGTGAAGCCCGGTTCCGGACCCAAGTTTGAAGCGGCCGCCATTGTCGAATTCCCCTATCCGGGTGTCCGCTCGCTTGGCTTCATTGTGGGGAAGATGCGCGACACTAACGGCAAGCTCTACGTGAAAGTCTTTGTGCCCACGACGCCGAACATTACCGTTGGTATCTTGCAACTGTACGAGACGTCGCAGGTGTCGGCATGCAGCCTGAGTCTTGAGGAAGCGATCAAGATGGCGGTGTCCTGCGGCCTTATTGGCCCCGACACGATTTCGTTGCGCCCCATTACCGAGTTGGATGGGTATGTTGAAGAACCCGTGCCTCGCGCCGCGCGTTGACGGGATACGATTTGGTGCGCTCCAGCAGGGAGTGGCTTTGCAGTCCCACGGCGAGACGATCTAGTGTCATACCAGACACACAGGCAACGTAGGGGACCACTGCTCATGAAACATACAGCAATCCTCGCACTTCTCCCAATCGCATTCTTATTCGCGCCGGTTCATGTTGATGCGCAGGAAGCAGCCCTGCCTGGCGGGCCCGCCGTCAAAGGCGTGACGCTCTGTCCGCCAGACGACACGACGCGATTCTACCATGCGCGCGTTACGCTGGCGCCATCGGAGTTTGCGTACGCTATCACGGAGACGCTGGTGGGCGACCGCCCGGATGTGTTCGTCGCGCGGGTGAACGGCGAACTGACGCAGACCCAGCCGAACGGCCGCGTGGAGCGCCATGACAACGGCCGGATCCCCGCGGGAGTTGAAGCGGACTTTCTCGTGCGTTGCCCCTGGGAAGCCGGCAAGAGCTATACGATTGCGCTGCGCGGCGCGAAGCAGGAAGGCGACAGTCCATTCACGCTGCATGCGGATGTGCAGAGTCCGGCAACCGCCGCGGGATTTCCATTCCCGGGTTGGGCCGAGCACCGCGTGCTCGTGTTGCGCGATGACTACGGCATCGCGCGGAAGGACTCGCCCTATGTGATTTTCGTATCTGATGAGGCGAATCGCGTCGCGTCCTGGACGAAGGAACTGCGTGTTGCCGCGTATGACCTTGCCACAGGCGCCACGCGCGAGATCCCGAGCCAGGTGCTTTACGAAAAGCGCCGCTTCGATACGCCGGTGCATGAGAAAACGTACACAACCTGCGAGGCGGCGTTTCTCGTCGACGTGCCTGCGAAAGGAAAGTCGTACTACATCCTCGCGTATGGGAATCCCTCCGCGGAAGCGCCCTCGTATGAGACAGACCTGAAGCTTGCGCAGCGCGACGACGGCGCTACGTGGATTGAGAACGAGTTCTTCGAAGCCCAGCTCGATCCGCACAACCAGAGTCTGAACGGGTTCCGCTCGAAGACATTCGGCACCGGGGATAAGCGGACCTTCGGGTTGCCTGAACAGCCCGGTTACACCTTGCACTACAACCCAGACGTGTGGGTGAAGAACCGCTCGTGGACGCACACCAAGGGCTGGAATCCGCCGCCGCATCGCGTCATGCAACAGGGACCCGTGGCCGTGGTCTGGCGGCGCTGGGGACATCTGCCCGAGTCGAATGAAGTCGAAGTCAATGTGACTTACCATTTCTTCAACAAGACTCCGTACGTTTTGGTGGAATCCACGATCGATATTCTCGAGGATGTTGTCGTCAACGCGTTGCGCAACGAAGAAATCGTCTACATGCCCTCCACCGAAGTCGACCACGCGGGCTACCGGCGCGCCAATGGCGAAGTCGTATATCGCCCCGTCGAGCAGGGCAAGGGTCTGACGCCCGGCATTGTGGACATCATCGCGGCGGAAGCGCCTTACGTGTGCCTGACGCGTGAGGCGAACCAGATGGGCCTGGCGAGCATCCGCCTGAAGCAATTGGCGGGAACGCGCGGTGCGTGGGCACCCGTGCTCGCGTCAACCGGGACCATCATCGCGGACTACGGCTGGAACTTCCGGTACTGGAGCCGCTCGCTTGTGTACCCGTGGGGAGACTACGTGCCGGATCATCCGGTGGTCTTGAACACGGACACGTATTACGGCGAGAAGAGCGCGTTCTGCGTCTTTCCTTTGGGCGAGGGTGAAACGCCGGAATCGCGGCTTGAATACGTGGACGCATTGTATCAGGAACTCTCGCAGCCGATTGCAATTGACCATCAGGGCGCGGGTCCCTGGTGATCGGCATTCAGGTGATGTCCGTACTCCATTGAAAGGCCTCGAAATGTTACTTGTGTGGGTGTGCCTGACCTTGTCAGCCGCGGCTACGGAACCGCTTTCGCTTCCTGACAATTTCGATCCCGCTCTTGCCATGCTGCGCGATGGGGACCGCCATTCCTCGCGGGAAGCCGCGGAACTGGCGGAAAGGCTGTTGGAAAATGGGACGCCACAGGACATCGAGACGGCGGTGAAGGTGCTGGATGCCGTCATCGCGTGCCAGGAGCAGCGCGAGGGCGCGCGCCACCAGGGCAACTTCCTGTGGAACCGTGAAGACGAAGCCATCCGCGATCTCAACGGCGTGGAGTTCGTGCTGCGGCATCTCATCCCCATGATGATCCGGCACGGCGGCCGCCTTCCGGAAGACGTGCGCACGCGGGTGCTGACGTGCATACGCCGCGGAGTGGACGAGGTCCGCCGGATGGATGTCGCGGTAACATACACGAATATCGCCACGATGGACTGCCTGAACTCGTGCCTCGGCGGAGAGCTGTTGAACGACCCGGCCGTGACGCAGCGCGGCTATGCCAAGCTGAAGGAACTGGCGGACGTCACGACTGCGAACGGGACGGTCTACGAGTTTTACAGCCCCGGTTATACCCAGGTGACCGTCGATGCCCTGCACCGGCTTTCTTCATTGGCGCGCGACCGCGAGACGGCCGTGCGCGCGCGCACCATGCTGGCGAGGCTGGCCTTGACGACGGCACTGCACATTCCACCCTCAACGGGCCGCCTGACAGGTCCCTTCAGCCGCGCCTACTTTGACGAGGTGATGGGCGAATCCGAGTCGGAATCGGAATATCTCCGCGCGTGGGCCGCGGAAGGTGTCGTGCCTGATTGGATCGCGATGGTGCTCGACCGTTCGATGCCCCTTCCGGTGCAGATCGGGGAAACCAGCGCACGCGCCTGGAGCATGGGCGCCACGACCTACCTCGCAAAAGACTTCTCATTGGGCACCGCCTCGCGCGAAGTCAGCAATCAGACCAGCGGTCTCGTGATCCGGTATCCCATCCCGGGGTCGCCGCAGCCGGGCACGGTGTTCAGCCGGTACCTGGTGAACGACACGTGGTTTGAGCCCAGTGATACGCCCGAGGACCGCAGCTCTTATCTCAGCCTGAGGGACACGGGCAAGCACTTTGCCGTGCAGGCGGGTGCGCGCGCCTTGTACGTGTGTTCGCCACGGCAGACGGCCTATGTGGACAGCTTCGCGCCATGCACGCGGGACTATTGGCACAGCGCCAAAGCCGCGCTCATCTGGTCGCGGCGCGACACCGTGGATGCAATCTGGGCGGGTGAGCGGCTGCTGGAAACGCTTCCCGCCGAAGTGCAGCCCGGCGAAGTGGTGGTCGTGGATTCGGGACCCGTGTTCGTGGGAATCATGCCCATGTCGCGGACGGACCTCGGATACGGCGCGCCTCTGCGGGTGGCAGAAGCACAGGGTATGCTCGCCTTTGAGATGTACAACTATCTCGGCGGGCCCAAGGTTCACAACGACCTCGAGCGCATGAGCCGCTTCTATCGCGGTCAGCCCAAAAACGCATTCTACGTGGAGGTCGCGGAGCGTGCCGCGTATCCGGACGCGCAGGCTTTTGGCAAAGCGATTGCCGCGGGCGCGGTGAAAGACGAGGCCGCGCCGGAGTTCACGGTATACAATGAAAACGCCGATCGCCCGTGGGTGCTCGAGTATCAGCGCGACGGTCAGATGATCGGCCTTGAAGTGGATCTCATCGACTGGACACTCACACGGCGCTGGACGGAAAAGGGCGATCTCGGATTTCCCATGCTGGAGTCTCCCGTGGCGAGGCAGAACGATACGGGGCGCGTGGAAGTGGCGGGTGCCGTGCTCGAATGCCCGCCCGCGCCCGCGTGGGTGTACGCGGATCCGGAGCGGGATTTCTACGTGGCCGGATACCACGGCGACCCGGGAACGCTGACGCTGACTCTTCCCAAGAACCGCGTGACCATCGAGAACATGGGAACCGGGACCGTGGTCTATCAGGCAGGCAAGGTGACTATCGATGCGCTTGGAGATCCGGTGCTGGGCGATTGATCTCATGCGCGTCTGACAATCCCCGTGTATACACGGTACGCCCCTATTCGAAGCCATGGACTGGTGAAACGACGAGAGGAGACATCCCCATGTTTTGGAACCATTCGAGTGCGCGGGCCTTGGCCCTCGGCGCAACCCTGTTATGTGCGGCAATGACTGCGCGGGCTGATGTCGCCCTTGAAGAGGGCAACGGCAAACGCTGGTTCAAAGGCGTTACGCACTTCCATACGCTGTGGAGTGATGGCGATTGTGCGCCTGAGGTTGCCGTGCAGTGGTACCAGTCGCACGGATACGACTTCATCTGCATCAGCGATCACAACATCCTGCAGACCGGCGAAAAATGGTTTCCCATTGACAACCCGGAGGACAAGCGACTTCCGATGGATAAGGTCGAGGCGCTGCGCAAGGAGTTTGGGCAGAACTGGGTAATCGTTGAGCAGCGCGATGGCAAGCCGATGATGCGTCTGAAGACGCTGTCAGAGCTCCAGGAGCGCTTTCAGCAGCCCGATAGATTCCTTGTCATCCCCGGCGAGGAGGTGACGGCGGAGAAGGCCGTGCACATCAACGCGGTCAACACGCGCGAGGTCATCGTGCCGATCAAAGCGGAAACGCCCGCTGAGACGCTTCAGAAGAACCTCGACGCCATCGAAGCGCACGGACACGAACACAATGTGCCGCTGCTGGTCCACATCAACCACCCCAACTGGAGTTCCACGATGACCGCGGAAGAAATCGTCTCCGTGGGGGGCGAGCGGTTCTTCGAGGTCTACAACGGCCACGGCGGCGTACGGAACTGGGGCGACCCGGCAAAGCACATCACGTCCACCGATCGCCTTTGGGACATCATCCTATCGCTTCGCTTGGGGAACGCAGCCGATACGTCGAAACCCATGTATGCCGTCGCCACGGACGACGCGCATAATTGGTTCTATCAAGGCCCTGGACAGTCGATTCCCGGTCGCGGCTGGATCATGGTGTTGGCGGAATCATTGACCGCGGAATCCTTGATTGAAGCCTGCAAGCGTGGCGACGTCTACCCGACGTCGGGCGTGCTTTTTGACAGCATCCGCGTCGAGAACGGCGCGTTCAACGTCGCCATCAGGGCCGAAGAGGGTGTGACCTATACGACCCAGTTCATCGGGACGCGCAAGGGGGCAGACCTCCACGGCGAACCGGTGAAGGACGAGAACGGCAACGCAATCCGCGCAACGCACGTGTACAGCGACCAGTTGGGTACGGTCCTGCACGAGACCAGCGGCAACCCCGCCGTATATACGTTCAAGGGAGATGAGTTGTACGTTCGCGCGAAAGTGGTCTCCTCCAAATTGAAGGTCAACCCCTTCAAGGAAGGCGACTACGAAACCGCCTGGACCCAGCCGGTGGCGGTCAAGTGAGGGCAGGTGATCTTCGCAACTCAAAACGTGGCGTGTTCGAGTTCATAAGACGATGGCGCACGTCCGGATGGAGTGATCTTGACGAGGATGCCGTCCGATGAGCCTGCACCAAATGACTCGGTGGATCCAGCGATGACGTAGCCGCCTTCCGGAAGTTCCAAGACGTTAAACGGTGTGTCGTTTTCGGAACCGCCGATCTTCGTCGACCAGACAGGGGCTCCAACAGCGTTGAGCTTCGCGATGTACATGTCGTTCTTGGTGCACGTCCTGTCTTCGGATGTGCCCACAACGATATACCCGCCGTCCGCCGTTTCGTGCCCGGCA
This sequence comes from Candidatus Hydrogenedentota bacterium, assembly GCA_020847495.1. GTDB lineage: Bacteria > Hydrogenedentota > Hydrogenedentia > Hydrogenedentales > SLHB01 > JAHDWY01. Next base: position 10,604 of record JADLCA010000148.1, read on the forward strand.
TAGGCCCGGTCGTCGTACGCGCCACCGAGGATGCGGCTCCATTCCGTATCTCCGTCCGCTTCCAGCTTGATGACATAGATGTCGTATTCGCCCACGTCGTAGTCGTAGGTCCGGCCAGTGACGAGGCATCCGCCGTTGGAGGTCTCGGTAACAGCCGACGCAGTCGCGCTTCCACCCGCGTCATACGTCTCCCCCCAAATCTCGACGCCGTCCACATCCGTGCGCACCACATAGATGTCCATATGGACCGCGTCGGCTCGAATGGAATTGCCCGCGAGGAAGTAGCCACCCGCGGCGCATTGGTCCATACCATACGCGCGTTCGTCTGTAGCCCAGCCGTACGTCTTGCTCCACTGCACGCGGCATTTCCGATTCGTCTTCACGAGGTACATGTCTGTTTGCCCGGCACCGAAGGACTCGGTGTAGCCCCCGAGCGCGAACCCACCGTCGAACGCCGATTCAATGTCGAATACCTTCTCGCCCTCTGGGCCGCCATACGTTCTGCTCCAGTCCTTGTTGCCTGCGGCATCCGTCTTAACGAGGTACATGTCGGTGTCCCCCGCCCCAAACGTGGTGGTGAATCCCGCAATCAGGTATCCCCCGTCGCTTGTATCGAGCACGGGCTCGCCGTCTTCTCTCAGGATTCCGCCAAACGTGTTGCTCCAGACTTCATTGCCAAGATTGTCTGTCTTGACGATGTAGAAATCCCGGCCGCCAGCGCCCGCGGATTCCGTCGTGCCTCCAAGCAAAAAACCGCCATCATGCGTCCGCGTGAGACCTGGCAACTCATCGACGCCTTCGGCTCCGTACGTTTTCACCCACGTGACATACTCAATACCCGGACATCCCGCCATCACCGCAATCGCCGCGACTGCGGCCCCGAGAACAGCCCCTCCCCTGCGTTGCCCATGCCACATACGCCGTCCCTCCTTCGAATTGTCTCGAATGGGTGTAAGTCTCTCGATGCGAATTGGCACGGCTATCGTGACAGATAAGCAGGACGAAAACCAGCACGCGAATTGGCAGAACCTGTACGCTGAATGCTGGATCAATAGACCTGGTTATCGGGTCGCCGGCTCTGTGGCTTCCGAGGCGAGCGACTCCAGCGGAATGACCGTCATCACGCTGTGGTGTTTCTCCGAGGTGTAAATGACGTACAGCGCTCCGTCGTGCTCGACCGCGCAAGGATAGGACCACTCCGGGCCAGCCTGCAGGGCGTCTGCATAACCGTGGCGAATCTTCCACATTGCGGACAACATCTTTTCCCCGGGGCGGCTCACAGCGATAGCCAGTACCTGGCGTATGGAGCCGCGCGATTCCGGATAGTTCCACAGTAGACAGCGCCGGCCATCGCTGAGCTGCAGTGCGAATGGCTTGCTGTCTTCCGCGGGCAGATTGTGTTGGGAAGGACCCCGCCACGTCTTGCCGAAGTCCGCACTGGTGAAGACCAGCCTCCCGCGAACGATAGCCGTGAGTTTCGGTCCGTCCAGCCAGACCGTGCTTTCGGGAAAGTCCGTGTAGGGCCGGGCAATCGTCTGCATCATCGGCACCACGTTCCACTCGCCGTCCAGATCGCTACCTGCCGAGATGGCGACGGCAGGTATCTCGGGAGTCGTAGCGGGTTTGGGTGTCATGCGCCCCGCCATGATGAAGTTTCCGTCCGCCATCAACAGCGGGGGACAGTTCGGCAGGAAGGGTCCGGCAATGTAACCGCCCGAGGCCCACTGATTGTGCGTCTCGTCGAGCGCAAAGACCTCGCAATGCGTGACAAGATCGTGGCCGACCATGTTGGAGACGTACGCGCGAAGCTTTCCTTCGTACGATAGAAACGTCACCGGAACGTAATAGGTTCCCGTCCCGCTGCGATCCGCAGCAATGACCTCGACCTGCGACCACGTCTTGCCCCCATCCTGCGAGCGCCGGGCGCGGATGCACGACGAACCCTGAATCTCTCCTTTCGGGCAGTTGTACCAGGCGGCAAAGAGCGTGTCTCCGTGCCAGATCACCGCGTTGTCGTGGAGAAACTGGTACTCTTCGTCCGCACGGTGAACGACCACATCGAAGGCATTCGCGGGATATTGCAGCGCGTCCAGGGAAGGTAGAGGAACCTGCTCATTCCACAATGCGAAA
>JADLCA010000149.1 GCA_020847495.1 Candidatus Hydrogenedentota bacterium
GCTTGGCGATTCTACCGGTTTCGAGGACGATTTCCTCAGACCCGATAGGGATGGAGAGACGTTCTACCATTGTTTTCCTTTTTCTCCGTGTTTGATGGAACGTCTCCCACAACGTTCCAGGCGTCACATGTATGGTTACTTGTTATTCGTTCTTACTTTCTCAGGCCAAGCGCCTTGACAATCGCACGATAGCGCTCGACATCATTCGCCCGGACGTAATTGAGGAGGTTGCGGCGCTGGCCGACCAGCTTGAGCAGGCCGCGGCGGCCGCCGAAAGCCTTCGGGTGCGCCTTGAAATGCTCGGTGAGGTCGTTGATGCGCTCGGTGAGCAGGGCGATCTGTACTTCCGCGGAGCCCGTGTCGCCTTCGTGCGCGCCGTGCGTCTTGATGATCTCTTGCTTGCGTTCTTTCGTGACTGTAGACATAACCACCGTTTCCTTTCGGTTCACCCGGCCCCAGTTCGGCATCGGTGACTTGCACGCCCGAGTGCCGGGTACTAAGTAGTGGGCGCCGCCAACCGCGGCGGCGCCCCAAATCCTCGTTTACTTGTCTGTCAGCGCGGCCAAGCCGGGTAGCTCTTTCCCTTCGAGCATCTCGAGGGAGGCTCCGCCGCCGGTCGACACGTGCGACATCTTTCCTTCCAGGCCATACTGGGTGACCGCGGCCGCAGTATCTCCGCCGCCGATTACGCTCGTGATATTGGGCGAACTGGCCAGGAGGTTCGCAATGGCCTTGGTGCCCACGCTGAACTTCTCCATCTCAAACACGCCAACCGGGCCGTTCCATACCACGGTCTTGGCCTTCTAGATGGCGTCGCAGAACTGGTCGAGCGTCTTGGGGCCGATGTCGAGGCCCTGCCAGCCCGGCTCGATCTCGCCGAGGCCCACGACTTTGGTGTTGGCGTCGTTCGAGAATGCGTCGGCAACGACCGTGTCCACGGGTAGAAGGAGGGCAACGCCCTTCTCCTTCGCCTTGGCCAGGACCGTCTTGGCGACCTCGATACCGCCTTCGTCGAGCAGCGAGTTGCCGATCTCGTAACCCTGCGCTTTCATGAAGGTGTAGGCCATGCCGCCGCCGATGACCAAGGTGTCCACGAGGTTCAGCAGGTTCTCGATGACGGTGATCTTGTCCGAAACCTTGGCCCCACCCAGGATGGCCAGCAGGGGACGATCCGGGCTGTTCAGCACCCGGCCGAAGTACTCCATTTCCTTGGCGACCAGGAAGCCCGCCGCGCTCTGCGGCAGGAACTTGGTCACGCCTTCCGTCGAGGCGTGGGCGCGGTGCACGCTACCGAACGCGTCGCTCACGTACACGTCGCCAAGGCTTGCGAGCTGCTTGGACAAGTCGGGGTCGTTCTTCGTCTCGCCCTTCGTGAAGCGCGTGTTCTCGAGCACGACGATGTCGCCGGGCTGCATCGCGTTCACGGCGGCTTCCACTTCAGGACCCACGATATCATTGACCTTCGTGACATTGCCGCCTACGAGTTCGCGCAGGCGATCCGCGATGGGATCCATGTGCAGGGTTTCGTTCTTCTTGATGATCTTGGCCTTTTCCTCTTCGGTTTCGGCCTTCTTGGGGTCGCCGGGGCGGCCCAGGTGCGACATCAGAATCAGCTTGCCGCCGTTCTGGCGCACGAAGTTGATGCTCTGCAGGGCGGCGCGAATGCGCGTGTCGTCGCGCACCGTGCCGTCGGCATTCTGAGGTACGTTGAAGTCCACGCGCATGAGGACGCGTTTCCCCTTCACGTCCAGGTCTTGAATCGTCAGTTTGTTCATGACTGTTTCCCCGCCACCGCTCTTAGTGAAACGGCCCCGCGCGGGTGACCGCGCGGGGCCGTGGGTTTCCTTAGGCCATCTTCTTGAAGAGGTCAACGCACCGGTTCGAGTAGCCCCACTCGTTGTCGTACCAGGACACCACCTTGATGAAGGTGTCGCCCATGACCGACGTGAGCAGCGAGTCGAAGATGCTCGAATACGGGTTGCCGATGATGTCGCTCGACACGATCGGGTCTTCGCAGTACTGCAGGATGCCCTTCAACGCTCCTTCCGAGGCCTTCTTCATCGCCGCGTTGATGTCCTGGGCTGTCGCCGGCTTCTCGAGTTCCGCGACCAGATCCGTCACCGAGCCGTCCTGCACCGGGACGCGCATCGCGATGCCGTCCAGTTTGCCGGCCAGCGCCGGGAGTACCTTGCCGACCGCGCGGGCCGCGCCGGTGGTCGTCGGGATGATGTTCGTGGCCGCCGTGCGGGCGCGGCGAAGGTCCTTGTGCGGCATGTCCAACACCTTCTGGTCGTTGGTGTAGGCGTGGATCGTGGTCATCAAGCCGCGCTTGATGCCCCAGTTTTCCTGCAGCACCTTGGCCATCGGGGCCAGGCAGTTCGTCGTGCAACTGGCGTTGGACACGACCACGTCGGAAGACTTCAGGGTGTCATCATTCACGCCCATCACGATGATGGCGTCGATCGCGTCCTTCGGGGGCACGCTCAGGAGCACCTTCTTCGCGCCGGCCTGAACGTGCAGCAGGCACTTCTCTTTCGTCGTGAACACGCCGGTAGACTCGAGGATAAGTTCCGCGCCCAAGTCTTTCCACGGCAGCGCAACGGGATCCTTCTCGGCACACACCTTGATGGACTTGCCGTCGACGACGATTGCGCCCTCACCGGCCTTGACTTCGCCTGCATAGACGCCGTTGGTGGAGTCGTACTTGAGCAGGTGCGCAAGCGTCTTCGCATCGGTCAAGTCGTTGATTCCGACGACTTCGAAGTCCTTGTTCGCCATGAGCAGTTTGAACACGTTGCGGCCAATTCGGCCGAACCCATTGATCCCGATTTTCGTGGCCATATCCCCTGGTTCCTTTCGCTGCACACTGCGAGACTTCGCAGCCGGTCTATGCGGATTCCCCGCGATTCAAAAACACACACCGGTACCCGGTATGGAGCAAGAAAATGCACTTCGGAGGTCTAAGTTGTGGAGGGCGGACCCACTGCTGGGCCGTTTTACACC
>JADLCA010000150.1 GCA_020847495.1 Candidatus Hydrogenedentota bacterium
AATGCTTTACGACGATTAACGACGTTTCCAAAGCGTCCCAGTGGAGAAATACCCCGGCACCGTTTCCTGGAGCCCCCCGGCCGTCCAACAGGTGCTTTACATACAACAATCATACCCTTGGTTTACATGTCTGTCAACGGGCGTGCGTGCATCTCAAGCGGATCGTTGCGATTCCTGAGCGGTGATTAGGCAGGATGGTTCCAACTCGCGAAAATGTGGACCAGTTCCCGGCTCGCCATGTCGTGCCGCGATATCACACCGCAACTATTTCAAGAGGTCGTTCACCGTGGTGAGAAAAGTCTCGGCGTTTACGCCTTTGTATAGAATGGCGTTCGCGCCCAGGCTTTGCGCCATTGCCAGGAAGTCGTTAGGCGCGAAGGGTCCCCCGCCGGATACTGCGAGGATCTTCACCTCCTTGGAGATGCGCCGGATATCCATCACGACTTCCAGGCCGTCCTTTTCCGGCATGAATACATCGGTGATAATGAGGTCTGCCGGCCATTCACGAAAGGTCTCCAATCCTGCCTTGCCGTTTGCGGCATCCCTGACTTCGTGTCCGGCGCGTGCCAGGATGGCACGAAACACCCTGCGAATGTCCGCCTCGTCGTCCACGATGAGGATCTTCGCCATGACTACATGCCTCCTTCAGGGTTGTTTCCCATATGCGAGTTGCGTGTTTCTCCGGCCGCTCTCTAGAGGGTCTTTCTCGCAAAAGGCCCTTGGATGGACCACGCCCCCGTGTACCCCAAAATCCTTGTGTATGGCGTCTTCACTGCAGCCGCTGCTGAACAGGAGTGGCACAGTGAAACTCTGCTGCCGCTCGCATCGAATCAGACGCACTGCTAGCATTGATGCTACCCCATCGAGTGTATACAGTTCAACAGTGCCCGCAGACTCCGGGCGTTGCCGCGGATGGCTCTTCAGTACGGCCAATTTCATCGCGCAATCTCCCTGGACGCCCGTCAGGCGTAGTTTGGCCTCTCTCCCGAGCGTCACCATGCGTCAATCCCGAGTGCAACCCGATGTGCCGGGGCGGTCTGTTGACCTTGGTTCCCAAGGCGGAATCCCGGTACGGATCAACTAAAAACGGCAGTTGAACCGCCATGGGGACACCAGCGTTATCGGCGCGAGTGCCTTACCAGATAATTCGCGGTCATCCACTCGAGTGCCGCAAACCGCCAAGGTCAACGGCCTATCACGCTCTTATGGCCTGAAAGGCTAAAATGCTGAATGCTGCTTCCCGGCTGCCGCCGCGCCTTGAGTCCGGCCTCCCTTCGCGGTCTTATGGCCTGAAAGGCCTATGTACTCATAGCCCGGGGTTGGCCGTAGCGCAGCGAAGGCCTACCCCGGGTATCGGGATGCCCATTCTTATTACCCTGAAAGGGTTGCATAGTCACCCCGTCGCAGATCCCATATGCACCATTCATCAAATTGGGCCTTGAGCTATGCATCCCTTTCAGACCTCTGGAACGTGCTGACCCCGGGTAGTCCCGCGTTCCGCGGGCCAATCCGGGGTTGTGAGTACATAGGCCCTTCAGGCCAGTGCGGCGGCTCAACGCCGCCGATTCGCACTCAACTTGCCTGGGCTTAGCTCACTTTGAATCACCGTCGACTCGCCGTAGTTCCCAAAGAGAGGCAATACCAGCCGGTCTTTGTGGCGGTAACGAGATGGGCAGCTTTGGTGCGATTTCCCTGAACCGGAAGCCTGTTGCACAAAAGAGCAGCATCAAGCATACTTATACAGCCTCATATCCGAAGCTCAGGGTGGACATGGAGGTTCCTTTTCGCCAGTCCAGCTTTGGGGGAGATTCATCTGGAGTTTGCAGTTTGCACGAGAGCGCCCCGGGGGGGACCACGGTGAAACCCTTACGTGGACCGTTTCATCTGCAACGTTCGCACGTCGCGGGGTTACGTCTGGCGCGTGTGTTCTCTTGTGGGCGCCGGGCAGCGCCACTTTCTTTGCTACTCGCGTTCTTTCACTTCATTGCATCCTCACAGGAAATCGCGCTGTCCCCTGAAGAGCGGGACTGGCTGAATGCACATCCCGAAGTCGAAATCGTCAGCTACGCGGAGGCGGCCCCATTTGGATTCGTGAGCGAAGGCGGGGAGTATGTTGGCGTTGTGCCGGATATTGCGGCCCGCATTCAAGATATGTTGGGGATCCGCATCACCTTTCGCGGGGTGGAATACGCGGAACTCCTGGAACTGGTGAGGACGGGCCAGGCGGAATGCACCACCCTGAACGACCCGCTGGACGTTCCTTATGATGCCCACTATACGAAAACCCAGGACTTTCTCTTCCTCCCTTACTCCCTGTTCATCAGCAAAGACTCGTCCCTGGCCCGCGAGAAACCCGCGAAGGTTACGGGCAAGACAATAGCCCTGTGCCGGGGTTGGGACCTGTCAAACCCCTCCCTGAATGTCCTCGAGGGAAACCGGTTTGTCTTTGGGGAAACCATGTTGGACTGCCTGAATCTTGTTGTGCGGGGAGAAGCCGACGGGTTCTTCGATGTCCACTCCGAGGTGACCTACGTGCTCGACAAGCACTCGCTCACCAGCATTCAACTCTTCCAGATGTACAGGGAAGGGTACTCGGCGGCGTTCTTTGTCCGAAACGACAGCCCGCAGCTCCGGAGCGCCATGGACAAGGCCATTGCCGCAATCCCCAAGAGCGACATCGTGGGCTACCTCAAGATCTGGAACGCCTACCTCGACGAACCCTCATATCAGCTCGCAACCGCCGTGTTCACGGCCGAAGAACGCCAGTGGATCAAGGAGCACCCCGTCGTCCGCGTAGGGGTCGACCCCGCGTATCCCCCCTTTGAGTTCATCGCCTCCAATGGGGCGCACCAGGGCGTGGCGTCCGATTATCTCAATCATATCGAGTCCGTTCTGGGCATTCGATTCCAGATCGAGAAGAGCGCATCCTGGGCGGAGACCCTGGAGAAGGCCCGAAGCCGGAAGACCGACCTGGTGAGCGGCATCGTCCCGACTCCCGGGCGCCGGGAGTTTCTGCGGTTCACCAAGCCATATACCAGCTTGCCACTGGCTATCGTCACGCGCGAGGAGACGCCCTTCGTATCGGGTCTGGACGCCTTGAACGGAAAGCGCATCGCGGTGGTGGAGGGGTACGCCATTCAGGAATGGCTTTCCAAGGACCATCCGAAGGTCCGCCTGGTTACGGCGAAATCCACCGACGAAGCCATGGAAATGCTGGTGAACGGTGACGCCGACGCTTGTGTCGAAACGATACTCGCGGCAAGTTACTCCATGGCCAAACTGGGGTACGCGAACCTGAGGATATCGGGAGAGACTGATTATCAGTATGCGTTGAGCCTTGCGGCCCGCAAGGACTGGCCCGTTCTTGCCACCCTCCTGGACAAAGCACTGGCCACAATCCCCGATTCCAGGAGGAATGAGTTCCTGGCAAGATGGGCTCCAAGCCTCTACACGCGGGGCTTTGACTACTCAATTCTGTGGAAGGTCCTGGCCGTTTCAGCATTGTTGATTGCATTCATTGCGTATTGGAACCGGCGTCTTTCCAGAATTGTGGCGGAGCGCACTGCAGCCCTGCAACAGGAATACGAGAAACACCGCGAAAATGACCGCAGGTTCCGGGCTATTTTCAACCAGACCTTCCAGCTCATTGGCATGCTGTCGCCCGATGGCAAAGTCCTGGCTGTGAATGAGACCGCACTCGCTTTCAAGAGGATCCGCGAACATGACGTGCTGAACAAGCCCTTCTGGGAGACCCCCTGGTGGGATCACTCGCCTGCTCTGCAGGAGCGGCTGCGCGAGGCCGTGAAACAGGCAGCGGCCGGCGGATTTGTCCGTTTTGAGGCCACACATTACAACGCGGACGGCGAGCTGCGCGCAGCGGACTTTTCCTTGAAACCCGTCACGGACGAGTTGGGAAATGTCATCCTGCTCGTTTCTGAAGGCAGGGATATCACGGAACGCAAGCTGGCCGAGCAGGCGCTCCAACAGAGCGAGACGCAGTACCGCACCTTGTTCGAAGCGGCCAACGATGCCATCTTTGTGGTGGAGGAAGGACGCTTCGTTGAGTGCAATCCGCGCACGTTCTGGGTATTTGGGTGCTCCAAAGATCGGATCATAGGACAAACACCTTCCGAGTTCTCCCCGCCGATGCAGCCGGATGGCCGCGACTCTCATGAAAAGTCGGAGGAGCTGATTTCTCAAGAAATGCAGGGCAAGCCCCAATCCTTCGAGTGGCTCCATCGCCGCTTCGACGGTGCGCTCTTCCATGCGGAAGTAAGCCTCACCCGGATGGAGCAGAGTGGAAGAGTTCAGTTGCTGGCCATCGTCAGGGACGTTACGGCGCGCAAAGAGTACGAGGAAACTCTGAAGAAGAGCGAAGAGCATTTTAGAACGCTGTTTGACCTGGTACCTTTCGCGTGCGTCGTGAATGACGTGCAGGGTCGCTTCGTCCTCGTCAATCAGGCATTCACCCTCTTTTCGGGTATTCCCGCCGAGCAGGCGTTGGGCCGGACCATGAATGAGATGGGACTTGTACGCACAGACAACCGGGCGGAAGAGACGTTTGCCCGGCTGCTGGAGGAAGGAGCCTTGTACAACGTCGAAGCCACCGTACGGCGGCCAGACGGCCAAGTGCGGCACAGCCTCTTTTCCAGCCGCGCCCTGGATGGCACGCCTCCACAATTCCTGACCGTCACAGTCGATATCACCGAGCGCATCATGTCCGAAAAGCGCCTGTACGAGAGCGAAGAGAAATACCGGGCGTTCTTCACAAGCACCTCTGAGGGAATATATCGTTACGAGGCCGACCCGCCCATTGATACAAGCCTGCCCGAGGAGAGGATATTTGAGTTGATTGTGGAACGGGCCTATCTTGCGGAGTGCAACGAGGCTTTCGCGCGCATGCACGGGTACGACAGCCCGGAGCAGATGACGGGAATGCGGCTCCAGAGCATGATTCCAGCGGACCCGCGCAACATCACCCACCTGCACCAGTTTCTGCAGTCCGGCTTTCGGATAGGCGAGGTGGAAACCTCAGGCATTGACCGGTTCGGCAGGACGCACCTCTTCGTTAAGAGCTTTGTCGGGTTCGTGGAGAACGGTTTTCTGGTGCGGACCTGGGGCATCCAGCGCGACGTCACCGAGCAACGGCGATTGGATGAGGAATTGCGCGAGCGCAGCGAGATGATTCGCGCCCTCGTCGAGACCTCTCGAGACTGGATATGGACCATGAATCTGGACGGGATTCACACCTACAGCAATCCCGCCGTGGAGTCCATCCTCGGGTATTCTCCCTCCGAGATTGAAGGGAAAGCCGGCCTCGAGTTCATGCACGAGGACGACCGGCAAGACATCGAACTCGCCCTGCCCGGCTGGATTGCCCAAAGACGGGGATGGCAAGGCATTCTGACCCGCTGGCGTCATAAAGACGGGAGTTGGCGCCATCTGGAAAGCAATGCGGTTCCTGTCGTCAACGCGACGGGCGACTTGGTGGGTTTTCGCGGTGTGGACCGTGACATTACAGCGCGCGTCGAGGCGGAGGAGGCCCTGCGTCTCAGGCAGCAGCAACTCATCCAGGCAGACAAGATGGTATCTTTGGGTACCTTGGTGGCCGGCGTGGCCCACGAAATCAACAATCCCAATACATTTATCACGTTGAATGCCTCCATCTTCCGCGAAGTCTGGTCCAGTGTCTCGCCTATTTTGGATGAATACCGCGAATCCCAAGGAAACTTCGCGGTCGGTCAGTCCAGTTACGATGTCCTGCGTGAGAACATCCCCGAACTCATTGCCGGCATGGAACAAGGCGCTGCGCGCATCAAGAAGATTGTGGCCAGTCTGAAGGATTTCGCGCGGCAGGATTTAGCCGGCCTGGACCAGGAGGTCGATCTCAACGAGGTGGTGAATGCTTCCGTCACGCTCATGCACAACCGGTTGAAGACGGTTACCCACCATTTCACGGTGGAAACCTGCCCGGACCTGCCGCTGATCAAAGGGAATTTCCAGCGCGTCGAACAGGTCGTCATTAACCTGTTGAGCAATGCGTGCGACGCACTCGCGGGTCCGGAGAAGGCCGTCACCGTGTCCACGTCCTGGGATCGGGACCGCGAAGAGGTGATCGTGACGGTCGAGGATGAGGGATGCGGGATACCGGAAAGCCTACTGGTCCGGATTTGTGACCCGTTTTTCACAACGAAACGGGATAGCGGGGGGACGGGCCTCGGACTCTCCATCTCGCACACGATTGTTCAAGAGCATGGCGGGACCCTCCTCTTCAACTCGGCGCCTGGCAAGGGCACACGAGCCAGTGTAGTATTACCCGCGTTGCGCGGAATGGAGTCGCATTCATGAAGGATCCGCGGAATCCAGTGCTGCCCGTACTCATGGTGGACGATGAGGAGGCGATTCTCGCCAGCTACACGACGCTGCTGAGATTGGGGGGGGTTGACAATCTCGTCACCTGCAGCGACAGCCGGAGAGTCATACCGCTGCTTCAGGAGGGCGGGGCCGCCATGGTGTTGTTGGACCTCCAGATGCCGCACGTTTCCGGAACGAATCTACTCCCCCAGATCGTTCAGGAATTTCCGGGACTCCCCGTCATCGTGGTGACGGGAACCGACCGGGTCGACACCGCCGTTCAGTGCATGAAAGCGGGAGCCTTCGATTTCATCACGAAACCCGTGGAACGCGACCGTCTACTCACCACGGTCGCGCAGGCCTTGTCGTTCTCGGAGCTGCGGTCCGAAAACCGCCTCCTGCAAGAGAGCCTGCTGGAAGACACCTTGAAGTGCCCCCAGGCCTTCGCCCGCATTGTCACCGGTAATCCGGCCATGCACGCCATCTTTCGCTGTGTGGAGGCGATAGCTCCCTCTTCGCAGTCCATCCTGATCACGGGCGAAACGGGTGTGGGCAAGGAACTTCTGGCTCGCGCCGTGCACGACGCCAGCGGGCGCCCGGGGCAGTTTGTTGCCGTTAACGTCGCGGGCGTCGAGGAAAGCGTCTTCTCGGACACGCTGTTCGGGCACGTGCGGGGCGCATTCACCGGCGCCGACACGGCGCGGGGAGGCCTCGTCGAGCGTGCAGCGCATGGCACGTTGTTCCTTGACGAAATCGGCGATCTGGGGCCCGTACTGCAAACCCGGCTTCTGCGTCTCATTCAGGAGCATGAGTACTTTCCGCTGGGTTCGGATGTGGCCGCCAAGACCGATGCGCGAATCGTCGTTGCCACCAATTTGGACCTGGACACGTTGCAACGTTCAGGGGCGTTCCGCAAGGACTTGTACTACCGGTTGTCGACTCACCGGATCGCGATTCCACCCTTGCGCGAACGCCTGGATGATGTGCCGCTACTCCTGGGGCAGTTCCTGGCGGA
>JADLCA010000151.1 GCA_020847495.1 Candidatus Hydrogenedentota bacterium
ATGCGCGGGTTGTTCATGGGTGGTTTCCGAGTCTGTCTGTTGGGACGCCGTATTGAATGCCCCTTTGGCGGCGTATTCGGCGACGGCCTGGAAAGCCCCCGCGGAGGAGACTCTATAAGCCAGGGAGAAGAGATCCTCGGCGAGCCGGAACCGGCCGTTCTCGCCGCACATGACTTGCCGGTGTTTCGCGGCGAGTTGGATGTCGCCCTCCATGAGCGCACACGCGGCCATGAGCAGGTTGCCGTACACGTGGCGCGGCTTCTCCGCAAGGAAATGCACCAGCATGAGCCGCGCGGCCTCCAGTTCATCCGCCAGCAATGCGGAGCGCGCAGCGCGAAGCGCGCGGGGACTTGACGCGTCAAATACCAGGTTTAGCAGCAACGGCGTCATGAAGGCCGCTGCTGCTACCAAATGTAAAACGGTGTCTGGCGTAAGCAACTCGTACCCGCTGTTGGCTTGGTCAATTGCCATTGCGAGAAGTGTGAGCAGCCCGTAGAAGGCCAATCCCGCGCTCGCCTGCAATGGTATTCGGAACACCAACGATACCTGGGCCAAGCGGCCAGGTGCGCTGGAGGTACGGCGGTCTTTGCACCCATCCAGGAGAGCTTCAAGCGCCGGGTCCTCACCCGGGATGTGATCAAATCCGAAGGTCAGAGTTCGGTCCAGGGTCTTCACACTAAGGGCCGTGGTGCACCAACCTGCGCGGCGTTTGCGCCGCGACAGCAAGGTCACCAGAAGCAGGGTCGCCAAGAAGAAACCGACAAGCGTCAATCCACGGAGAACAATGGCCGGTTCATAACCGAGCAAGTGTTCTTCCACCGCAAACAGCCAAGGAAAGACAAAGACCAGGCCGTACATTGCATAGCGCGTAACGCGCGGGGGAGGTGTCGCTGCCGAAACCGGCTTCGCGCGGTGTACAATCCGTATCCGGTCCTCCGGCACCGCGGCAGTCTCCGTGCGTCCCAATGCGTCCACAACCCGGTAGAACACGATGCCATCGCGGTGGACGATCCACTGGCCTTTGCCGATATCGATTCGTTCGCCCGGGCCAATCTCGGCGCTAATGCTCGCCATGGCGGCTTTCCCAGTGTTTGTAGTAGAGGGCGCGCATGAGCCACAAACGCCTCCAGGGATCGAACTCGTCTCCCTGCACGATGAGCGATTCCGCCATGTCCACGTTGCACCGCATGAGTTCGGCGATGGTCAGGAGTTCGCGCGCGTAGGCGTGCGCCGGTTTTCGCTCAAGGAAACGCTCCAGGATGGCGGTGGCGGCGTCCAGCTCCTTCTTTCGCAGGAGCGCGTGGGCGCGGCGCAGGTCGCCAGAGAAGATCTGGTGTCGCTGCTGAAAGAGCACCAGGGCGACTCCCGCGGCGGCAAGCGAATAGAGAAAGCCCCGCACCGGGCCGGCCGTATCCGGCAACCAAGGGGCAAACCCGGCGAGAATCGCGACTATCAAGCTGATGTAGACGGCAATCTCCCCCCATGAATAGAGGAAGAACCGATGGGCCTTCCGGGGCTTCTTGCTTGCCGCTTTCGAGCACGACTCCACGTGCTGCACAAACTCTCCGAATTCCGGGCGGTCAGACTCCGCGAGGGTGAACCGGATTCCTGAAGTTCCGCCGAACGCGCCAACTCTATACTCCAAAATGAATTGCCCACGCCGGCGGTACCGCTGAATCGCAACGGGTATCTGCAAAGCGCCGAAAAAAGCGAGCGGCAAAAGACCGGCAAGTGGACCGGCGGGAGATAGGAGCGTAATTGCCAAAAACACGGCGACCACAACTACGGCCCGCATAGCGGCGCGCCAGGGATTCTCGCAGAAGACGGCGCGTTCGAGGATGACATCCCGGACCGGCGCCAGGATGACGGCAGCGGAACGCCCTCGGGCGTTGACGTAGAGAAAGGCCTGTCCCCCGGCGGCCATCCACCGGGTCGGGCCGAGGTCGATGCGCTGGTACTCCACCAGGGGCGGTCCTCTCGAAAGTCGGACACGCAAGAATAGGATCATAGTAGATCAAGTGCACTGAAAGTGCAAGGGGGGAACAGGGCGACTTCCGGGGGGTGAGCGGCGCTTCCTGTGCGAGTAGCAGATGGACAAAGAGAAGGGAAGAAAAGAGAAGAAAAGAGAAGAGAAGAACATCCCCCTACGCCCCCTTCAAAGGGGGACTTGTACAACACTACGTCTATAGATTTCAAATAGACTTGAGGGCAACCTGTGGACTATTGGTGCGAGGAATGCGCGGCCCGAAGGGTACGCGCTCCACGTCCCCCTTCGAAGGGGGCAGGCCCGCAGGGCCGAGGGGGATGTTTAGCCCACCACCGCCGCGCTCGCCAATCACTCACTCCGCCACCGTTACAGGCTGTCGACCACGGTCCTCAGGATCTCCGCCACGGAGCAGGCCTGGAAGGGGCAGCCCCGGGGGCGGTGCGGCGCATCGCCGTCGGCGAGTTCGCACGCGTGGCCGATGCCCGCGGTGCGCAGGTGTTTTTCGATCGGCGGGAAGAACCGTTCGCGCGCTTTCTTCTTCACGTCAGGCTTGCCGCCGCGCACGCGGACCCACGCGTCGATGAAGGGACCCAGCAGCCACGGCCACACGCTGCCCTGGTGGCAGGCGCCGTCGCGGTCCGCCACGCCGCCTTCGTAGCGGCCCCGGTAGCCGGGGTCGGCCGCGGCGAGCGAGCGCAGGCCGATGGGCGTGTAGAGATGCGACTCGACATTGTCGACAATCTTGCGCGCGTCCTCTCCATCGATCAGCGCGAAGGGCAAGCCGCCCACCGCCAGGATCTGGTTGGGACGAAACGCAGCGTCGGCGGTGCCGGGCTTGTGATCGACATCGACCACGTCGAAGAGGCGCCCAAGCGCGGCGTTCCAGAAGCGCTCGCGAAACGAGGCGAGCCCGCGCTCGAACGGCTCGTTCCATTTGTCCGCGTAGGCGGCGCCCGCGCGCAGCGCGTTCAACCAGAGCGCCTGCACCTCGACCGGTTTCCCCACGCGCGGCGTCACGACCCAGTCATCGATCTTCGCGTCCATCCACGTGAGCTGGATGCCCGGCCCGCCCGCCGCCAGCAGTCCATCCGCATCCATGCGGATGCCGTAACGCGTGCCCTCGCTGTACGCGGTGAGGATGCGCTCGATGGTCTCCAGGATCAGCGCGCGGTCGGCGTCGCCGATGGGGGCTCCCTTTGCTTCAAGCGCCTGTAGCAATTCATGCGCGGCGATCACGTACCACAGCGAGGCATCGACGGAATTGAACTCGGGAGCCGCGTCCGGCTCGGGAAACACATTGGGGAACATGCCGCCGTCGAGGGTTGGCGCCCACGCAGTGAGAATGCGGCACGCTTCATCCAACCGCCCGGTGCGCAGGCACAACCCGCGCACGGCCATGAACGTGTCACGACTCCAATCTACGTACCACGGGTATCCGGCGACGATGGTCTCCCCCTCGCCCCGGCGCACGACGTACGCATCCGCCGCACGATGGAGGACGCTCGTGAAGGCGTTGCGCCGGTCGCGTTCGCGTTTCCGCAGCTCCTCCACGACCTCGTGGAGGTCCGCCTCGCGCGCGCCAAAGACTTCCTCGTGCCCTTCGACGGCCACGATCCAGACGGCCTCTTCCTGCGAGAGGTCCCAGCGGAACGCGCCGGGCGACGCGAGGTCCTCGAGGTAGTCAAGACCGCGTCCCCGCTCTTCCTCGTAGAGGAAGCTGCGGTACCAATCGCCTTCGTGAAGGTACTCGCCATTGCTCAGCGACACGATGGCGGGCTTGTCCAGGTACGGGCGCCACAGCACGCGGCCTCCGACCATGGAGGGGTCAAAGCGGAAGTCCGGATTCTGGCTGTGCAGGGCATGATAGTCGCGCACGGACACGAAAGGCCGCACCGACAGCACGTGGCCTTCGCCATCGCCCACGACGCGCCACGTCAAGACCGCGGCGGAGTACCCTTTGGGCATGAACAACTCGTGCTCGATGTAGGTGTCGTCGGGCAGGCGGAACCGCCATGTGGGCCAGGGGTCCGCGCTGAAGGACTCGATGCGCTCCCACGCGTTGGGGTGTACAACCCCGGGATCGTATACCTGCGAACTCAGCGCGAAGTTGCCTTCCGGCGTGTCGACCCACGCGTCGAAGCCATTCACCAGCACCAAGCGCCCCGCAGGGGGATTGGCTGCGGTGAGCAGTGTAGCGTGGTAACGCCTCGTCCGGATAGCGCTCACGGTGCCGGAGGCGTAGCCGCCGAGCCCGTCAGTCTCGAGCCATTCATCGCTGGTGTTCAGTCGTGCAGCCATTCCCCAACCCCTATTGTGTTGCTGCCGGAAGGTCGTTCGCGCGATATAGTTCACGCAGGGGAGCTGATACAGCAGTCAGCCCGTTGCGTGCTCCGGTTGAAAGTCAAGCGTTTCAGTAGTTCGAATGCGACGGGGTGTCGCTGTTTCGCGTGACCTGTTTGAAGTAGACGATCTCAGGATCTTCGTCGTCCAGGTTCTCGATGTTGCCGCTGCGCACGAAGCCCAGAGCTTCGCACAGGCGCTGCATCTCGGCGTTCGACTCATTGGTCGATGTGAAAAGCTTGTCGGTCGGCGCGATGGACTCGGCGTACTCGATCAGGGCCGACGCGATGCCTTCCCGGCGATGCCCCGGGTGCACGATGAGGAAGGAAATGAAGGCGTGGCCGTAGAAGGTCTCTTCCAGCACCATGAATCCCAGCACTTCCCCGTTGATGGACGCCTTGTAGCAGTGCCGCGACGCGATGGCGCTGGATAAAAAGCTGCGGCGCTCGCTGCTGCCAATGACCAGACGGTCAATAGCGCAGAGGGCATTCAAATCGGACTCGGATGCTTCTTGAACCTGAACCATGTATATAGTGTAAACCTAACGGTAGGCCAAATCCAAGAGGGAAGTACACGCGGGGTCCGCCCCGCGCCTTTGCTGGCCGGGGCACTCGGAGAGCGGCTTCCCGGCCCAGGGGGAATGGGTCTGAGATTTGAGACCTCACATCCGCCCTCCATGGCCTGAGGCCTCAGATCTGAGATTCGAGACCTGAGATCTGAGATTTGAGATCTGAGCGCCCACGGACCCAACCCCTGCAAAGTAATCCGCGGACAGGACGTGGGTGAAAGGCTTGAGCCCCATTTGCGCACGGCGACGAAAGAGGACTGCGGCCATGCCCGCAGCGGAACGAACATGGCCGCTTGCTTACAGAGGGGGGGGACCCTCAGGATGGTTTAGTTCCTCTGCGGCAACTGACGTTTTCGCCGCGAGACCTACTCACGTTACCGGCATCCCGGGCGTTTGTTACGGGCGGTTGCCCTAAGTTCACGCGGGGCTTGCGCACGCCTAATATGGCGGTAACAAGCGCCGTCTATCCTCGCGCCCGATCCTCAATCCGAAAGTTGAATGGCATTGGCACCGGCTTTCGCACGGGCTCGTTGGGGCGAGACTCGGTGCCCGCACCCGATGAAACCACTCCTCGGGGCTTCCGTGGCGGCAACTCCGCCACTTCCCGTTGCTCCGACCACGTCACGGAAGCCCTTGCCTGCCTCGGGAGCGAAGGCCGTTGCCCGCGCCTTCGCTCCCGCCGTAATTCTCCGCTAACGATTGCGGGCTACACTGAACCTGAAAACGGCAGTTGAACCGCCATGCAATCGTTAACGTTATCGGCGCGAATGCCTTACCAGAGACATTACGGTCACCCACTGGGTGAGGGGACAGACCCCGTGTTTCGCTCCACAAGGCCTACGCGAAAGACGGGGTCAGTCCCATTCAACTGCTGTTTTTGGGCTGAAAGCACAATCAAGAAGAAGAGGAGAGACTGCGAGGGCGTGCCAATGAACGGATATGTGTACGAGCAATTCGGGATGTGGTGGGTGTTTCTCAGGGAACCGTGCGGTGAGGGAAAGAAGCGGCGAGGACCCTTTCTATCGCGAGAGCAGGCGGTTCACGCGCTTGACACTCCGGGCAACGCCGTGAATCCGGTTACTCCAATCCGTACTTCCGGATCTTATACTGAAGTGTGGTCCGTTTGAGCCCGAGATGCTCGGCGGCCTTGGTCTTGTTCCAGTGGAACCGTTCCAGCGCAGCGGCAATCATCTGGCTTTCCAACTGGTCGGTCCGTTCGGCCAGTGAGGAAGTGTCCGGAGCGAGGTACTCTTCGGGCTGGATTTCGTCTTGCATGAAGAACATCTCGGGGGGAATGTCTTCGCGCGAAACCGCGTTGCCTTCCGCGAGGACCACGGCGCGTTCCAGCACGTTCTCCAACTCACGGACGTTGCCCGGCCAGGGATAGTGCATGAAGAAGTTCAGCACGTCGTCGTCCACGACGGACACATCCTTTTCCTGCTCGCGGCTGAAGCGTTGAAGGAAGTGGTCGATCAGCGCGGGGATGTCGTCGGCCCGGTTGCGCAGGGGTTCGACCTTGAGAGAGAAGACATTGAGCCGGTAGTAGAAATCCTCGCGGAACGTGCCCGCCGAGATGGCCTCCCGCAGATCGCGGTTTGTGGCGGCGACGATCCGCACGTCCACTTTCACGGGCAGCACGCCGCCGACGCGCTCGAATTCGCCTTCCTGCAGGACGCGCAGTAGCTTCGTCTGAATGTTGGGATCGATTTCACCCACTTCGTCGAGGAAGAGTGTTCCCGTGTGGGCCATCTCGAAACGCCCGATACGCTGCTTTTCGGCCCCGGTGAACGCGCCGCGCTCATGTCCGAACAACTCGCTCTCCAGCACGCCGGGCGCCAAGGCCGCGCAGTTCAGGGCCACAAAGGGGCGATCCTTGCGCGGGCTCGCGTCGTGAATCGCCCGGGCCACTAGCTCCTTGCCTGTTCCGCTCGGACCGGTAATCAGCACTGAACTGCGGCTGGGACCGATCTTCTGGATCATCTTCAGGAGCTGACGCGTGGCGGGGCTATCCCCCACCATTCGCCGCTCGCCCGTTTTCGGCCTGGTGGGTTGCGGCGGCTTCCTGAATGCGAGTACCTTCTCGACTTTCAGCTCGATCTCGGCCAGTTTGAATGGTTTCGAGATGAAGTCCCGGGCGCCGAGCCGCATGGCTTCGACCGCCGTCTCAATAGTCGCGTAGCCGGTCAGAATGATGACGGGACTGTCAAACGATGTGGCCCGGGCGGCGCGCAGCACCGCGATGCCATCTTTTTCCGGCATCTTGAGATCGGTGATGATGACATCGAAGGGTTGGCGTTCGATGAGTTGGATGGCCTTCGCTCCGTTGGAGACAGCGGTAACGCGAAAACCCCGGTCACGGAAGTTCTGCTCGAGAACGTCTCGCAATCCGGCCTCATCGTCGACGACAAGCATGTGTAGTTGCTGCGCTTGTGCTTCCACGCTCAACCTTTCCCGTTATTCAACCCCTCAGACTCTACCACCCCTTTTTTTCGGGCGTCAAACGGCCGCATCGTTCGGAGGCGCATTCCGGCATCCGTACGCGCCTCAATCCCCCATCAGTCTCTTGAAGGCATCGAGCCGGTCCGACTCGGATTTCGGCCCATCTCCGCCGAACATCGAATCGAGCAAGTCCCGCGCGGATGCGGCCGCGCCGCCATCGCTGGCCTGGGCTTCCGCGTCACGGAAGTCAAATTCGTCGCAGAAATTCGCGCCTGCCTTGTCGCCCACCCAGTCGGTTGTGGGAATCGCACAGTGATTGTGCAGCTTGGGCTCGTAGAAGCGGCAATTCAGACAGCAATGAAGGTAGCCAGAACACTTTTCGCAGTATTCCTTTACCGCCGGTTGCTTCTTCTCGCTGACCCACGCTTCGCCGCACTTGTGGCATTTCTTCATGGCACTTCCCCGGGCGGCGCGACACAACGCGCCCTTCCTCCCTAAGCGTACGGCGGCGCGCGCCAGCCTGTCAATGCCCGCGAGAGTTCCGCCGTCCGCGCAGGTCCGTGTTCCCCATCCCCTCCGCTTTCATGACCCGCGCAACCCCGCTA
>JADLCA010000152.1 GCA_020847495.1 Candidatus Hydrogenedentota bacterium
ATGTACGCGGGCGAAAACCGGGACAAGTTCCCACCGGTAGCGCCGTTCGCCAATCCGGGCGGCGTGCCGGTGTTCGCCGCGCCGGATCCGTTTGAGGTTTATCCCGAGTATCTGACGGACCTGGCTATCTCGAAATGCCCTTCCGACAATGAGGCGGACGGCGCGGGGGCGATGGTCGCGGACCGTCTGCCCTCGGGCCCGATTGACGGGCATGTCGAAGCGGCGCGGGCAAACGGGGACGACCTGAGCGAGCAATATTTCTTCGCCGCATACATCGGGCGATCGTATTGGTACCAAGGTTTCGCGGTCACAAACGTGGATGAGTTCTACGGCATGTGGAATGCCACGGGCACCACACCCGCTTCGGGGGCGGTGTATCCCGCGAACACGATTCAGGGCACGGCGCCGGTCGTCATGCCGGTCACGCCCAAAGATTGGGACCAGGACCTCTCCGTGGCGACGAAGCTGGCGTGGACGGCGATCTTGGGCACAGGATACGCCGGGGGCGACAAGGCGGTACGTCTGAAAGAGGGCGTTGAGCGGTTCGCGGTGACCGACATCAACAACCCGGCGGCAGGTGCGAAGGCGCAGAGCGACCTGGTCGTGATGCTCGACACCTATGGCAGCTTCAGCGACGCCAACGCGGCAGCGGGCGGCGTGGTGTTCAACCACATTCCCGGGGGCTGCAACATTCTCTACATGGACGGCCACGTCGAGTTCATCAAGTATCCTACAGAGTTCCCCGTCATCGACGACAAGGACCACAATTACGGAATCCCGCGGCAGATCGGGCACTATGGTTTGGGTTAGTAGAGAGAGGTGCGTGAAATGATAATGCGTTTGAGGTTTGGAGTCGTGCTTGGTGTGCTTGCGGTATCGGGAATCCCCGCGATCGGCGACGACCCATCGCTGGCGCCTGCGCCGCCCGGAGTACGGCCGCTGAACGTGTTGAGTGAGTTTCCCACGGAGCCTGAGGCTTACGAGGGGGCGACGGCGGCGCTGGTGCGCGAGCGCGTTCCTGAACGCTACGGTCTGGAGGAGTGGGAGGCGGTCGTGCTCACGCACGAGTTCCACCAGCACATCGGCATCTATACCGTGCTCGGCGCGAAGATGGCGGTGCGCGCGCGCGAAGTGCTTGATGCGCCCATGCGCGCCGTTGCCGTGACGGCGGAGACGGGGTCCGGACAGCCGCTGTCCTGCATGCTGGATGGGCTCCAGGTTGGGCTCGGAAGCACGCTGGGGCAGAACCTCATCCGCGTGCCGGAAAAAGAGAAAGGCGAGGTGGCCGCGCAGTTCACTTACAAGGAGCGCACGATCCGGCTGAGCCTGAAGCCGGAGTATCAAGAACGTATCGGCCAGCTCATTCAAGTGGCGCGCGCGCACTATGGCGATCTGACGCCAGCGTATTTCCACGCGGTGGCACACGCTTCGTACGGCGTGTGGGCGGACTTCGATCGCAAGGAGATCTTCGAGGTCGAGGAGAAGTCTGGGCGCGCGAAGCCTTGAGTAGAGCAGGATTTGCTCGCGCCCTCTTGCCAAGGCGGGGATTACCTCTGGAATGCCGAAGGGCCAGAAGGAATGCTGGCGCTCCCAGTGGGGCGCATGTGTATACTGGTGCTGAATGAGCCGCTTGCAGATTCGCAATTTGGAGGGCAAGAGGGCGGGAACAAATCCCGCCCTACGAAGATGGCGCGTGGCGATTTACGCCGGCCGTGTGCTCGGCAATTCAACTGAGGAGATGTGACATGCGAAGACTCTGGTTCATCGCCGTCTTGTGTCTTCCCCTGCTGTGTGTCGCGCAGACACCGGCGAATACCTGGGAGAACGTCGTGGTCGCCAAGGAGGCCACGCGCTTCGGCGGCTGGCCCGCCAATCACGGCATATGGTCGTGGGGCGATGAAATCGTCGTGGGGTTTCAGTGGGGCTACTACAAAGAGAGCCCGACAGGCGGTCACGATATCGACCGCGATCGGCCTTCGGTGGAGCGCCAGGCGCGCAGTCTCGACGGCGGAAAGACCTGGACTATCGAAGACCCCTCGGCCTCGGCGCCGGACGGCAAGGAGTCCGCGCCCAGCGATCCGCCGGGCGGCATCGATTTCACCCATCCGGATTTCGCGCTGAAGTTCCGGATGAGCACGTACTACTACTCGCTCGATCGCTGCAAGACGTGGCAAGGTCCCTACGTCATGCCCTCGTTCGGTCAGCCCGAGCTGTTGGCGCGCACGGACTACATGGTCGAAGGTAAGCACCAGCTCATGGCCTTCCTTGCGGCCGCCAAAGACGACGGCGCTGAGGGCTGGCCATTGTGCGCGCGCACCACCGACGGCGGGAAGACTTGGGAACGCGTGGGCTGGATCGGCGCGCAGCCGGGACGGGGCGATTACGCAATCATGCCATCGGCGTTGCGCCTGTCGGACAACGGCATCCTCTGCATGATCCGCCGCCGAGGCACGCTCGACGATCAGAAGCAATGGTGGATCGAACCCTACCTTTCGTACGATAACGGCGCGCATTGGTATCTGCTGAAGCGGCCCTTCATCAACAATGCCGGCAACCCGCCCCACATGATCCGGCTGAAGGATGGCCGTATCGCGTTGACGTACGGGCATCGGCTCCCGCCGTATGGCATCCGCGCGCGCATCAGCGCTGACGAAGGAATCACGTGGAGCCAGGAGATCATTCTGCGGGATGACGGCGCGAGTTGGGACCTGGGCTACCCGCGGATGGTCCAGCGGCCCGACGGCAAGTGCGTGACCGTGTATTACTTCCACGGGCGTGAGCAGGAGGAGCGGTACATCGCCGCGACGATTTGGGATCCGGCGGCCGCTGAGTTGGAGTAACGGGCAAGGGAGAAAGGAAAGAGAGGAACATCCCCCTGCACCCCTTCAAAGGGGGACATGCGCAATACTATCTCTATAGATTATCAAGATACTTGAGAGCAACACATGGGCTCTTGGTACAAAAAACCGCAACCCGAAGGGTCGCGTCTTCGGTCCCCCTTTGAAGGGGGCAGGCCCGCAGGGCCGAGGGGGATGTTAAGCCCCAACGCGCGAGTTTTGCCCAACTTATCCCACGGTTTGCGTCGAAGCGACTGCGCGATCACTGCTCCGCCTGCATAATCGCGTAGATGATCGCCACGACGATCGGCGTCGCGGCCAGGATGGCCAGCATGATCTTCACCCAGCTCCACGGGCGTTCGCCCTGGACTTCGCCCGTGCGCGCGTTCACCAGGAAGCGGTACACCTTGTCATGGTAGCGGTAGGCGCTGATCCACACCGGCAACAAGATGTGCTTGAAGGTGACGTTGACGTACTGGCTGTCCATGGAGTGGATGCGCTGGTGGTCGCCGCCGATGTCGCGGCATATCGTTGACCGAATGGTGGGCTCCATCAGTCCCTTGGCCTTCACGAAACCTTCGGGCAAGTCCACCTGATACGATTCCGCGCGGAACCCGCTCAGGTATTCATCCTGGTAGGGCACGAGATTCTGGAGGTCCCAAGGTTCGAGTGCGTGGGCGTACTTCACGGGCAGCGACTGGCTCGCCATCACCAGGACATCGTCAAACGTGTTCTGCACGAGGCCGCTGGCATGGCGCCACCGCGTGCGGCGCACCTGGCGGGTGCGGGTCTCGCGCCGGCCGTTGACCGTTGTGTGGTAGGTCTCCGTGTCCCAGTAGTCGTCGCCGCGTTGGCCGGTGTACTCCGTGGTGACGAAGCAGTCGTAGGTCCAGTAGGGCGTGTACATGCCGTTGAGACGGCTGTCTTGGCGGGCGAGTTTTCGCAGGGCATTTGGCGCGAACCAAAGGCTGTGGATCCAATCACGAAAGGCCTTTCGCGCGTGGTCGGGCGGCACGTGAAACGGGAGCAGCGCCTTCGGCTTGATTGTCTTGCGCGAGCTGCCGGTGGCCACGATATTCGCCCCGCAGAACGGACACTCGCCCGAAGTCACGTTGGGGGGTTTCGTGGACTCCGCGCCGCACGACGTGCATTTGACCGTGATGGACTCCTGCACTTCCTCGCGGCCAATCGCTTCGCGCAGGAAGGTATCGAAGTCGAGTTCACGAACCGGCGCCGATGCGGCGGCAATAGGATTGAGGTGGCCGCAGTACGGGCACTGCTGCGCGTCCGAACCGGGCACGAATTCCAGGTTCGCTCCGCACTGGGCGCAGGGGAACATCGTCTGGCTCACGCGGCTTTCCTTCCGCGCGCTACTTGGGCGGGATAGGCGGCGGCGTCGCGCCAAGCAGTTTGGCCACGTCGGGCACTTCCGCCGCGGGTGTCCACTGTGCCATGCCTTCCATCCAGACGAGCGACTCGCGCGTGAGTTTCTTGCTCTGAATCATCTGCTTCAACGTCGCGCCATCAAATGGACCTGCCTGCTGGCCGTCGACGGCAACGAAATAATTCACTTGAGGCATGGGAGGCGGCGCTTGAGACGCGCCCGCGGCGGCTTGGCCCATCTGGCCCGCCATGGCGAAGCCCATGCCAAGGCCCAACCCCCCGCCCGCGGCCCCGCCGGGATTTTCCGCGGCTTTCTCCATGGCGTTGGCGGCCTGAAACTGCGTGTACGCGTGCAGGTTGCCGATGACGCCCATGCTGGTGCGCTTGTCGAGCGCGGCTTCGACCTCCGGCGGGAGCGAGATATTCTCGACGAGCAGTTTTGTGACCTGCAATCCGTAGGAATCGAAATCGTCGAAGATGCGATCGCTGATGAATTTGCCCAGCTCGTCGTAGTTGCCCGCGAGGTCGAGGATGGGGATCTTGCTTTCGCCCAGGATATCGGCGAACCGCGCCACGATGAGGTTGCGCAGTTGATCGCTGATCTGGTCGGTCGTGAAGGCGCCATCGGTGCCCACGATTTCCTTGATGAACGTGGGCGCGAACAGCACGCGCACGGCGTAGGTGCCATAAGCACGCAAGCGCACGGGGCCGAACTCGGGGTCGCGAAGCATGATGGGGTTCTTCGTGCCCCACTTGAGGTCGGTGAACTGCCGCGTGTTGACGAAGTACACCTCCGCCTTGAAGGGACTGTTGAAGCCATGAACCCAGCCCAGGAGCGTGGACAGGATCGGGAGGTTGCCCGTTTCGAGCGTGTACATGCCCGGCTCGAAGACGTCGGCGAGCTTGCCGCGATCGATAAAGACGGCCACCTGCGATTCGCGCACGACCAGCTTGGCGCCGTACTTGATCTCGTTGTTATACCGGTCGAACCGGTGCACCATGGTGTCATTCGTGGGATCGATCCACTCGATGATGTCGATGAGTTCGCCGCGCAGTTTGTCGAACAAGCCCATGGTGAAGTCCTCCATCGCCGGTGCACGCCAGCACACGCTCCGGCTCCCCGGAGCGCGCTGGCTCCTAGACTATAGAATCGCGTCGCCGCCGCGTCAAGGAGTTTTCGCCAAGACAATCGCGTTGGGACCAAACATCTACCCGCCCTCCGCGCAATGGACACGGGGAGGTTCGGGGTAGAATGCTTGGCCTTCGTCAGCGGCGCTCAAGCGAGGTATGGCGCATTAAGTGGGGCGGGATTTGTTCCCGCCTTCTTGGGGAAACGTGGCTGGCCGCTGAACTGCTCAAAGCAGGCAGGGATGCCGGGGAGCGCAGACGAAAACTGCGCTGTGGTTTGCTATAGTGTGTGTGGCAAGGCGTGATTGTCACAGTTTGGTGGCGAGATTCAGGAGTCTTTCAAATGCAGCACGGGCGTTGTCGTCTGTTCGCCTTGACCGGGATAGTCATCACAGGATTGAGCGGTGCGTCCGCCGTGCCGGTGTTCGACCTCCTTCCGGATGTCATCACGAATCCCGAGTATCTGCTTGACACGGAAGTCCGGGACGACATCCAGGCCGGTCGCGTATTCCTCACCCTGTCGAACGCCACGGCCAACGTAGGCAGCGGTCCGCTCGAGGTCTATGGTGTCGCGCCAAAGGACAACGGCGATGAAAGCACCCAGCCAGTGATGCAGCGCATCTACCGCTCGGATGGCAGTTCTTACGAGGTAGAGGCGGGCGTCTTTGTATACCACCCGGCACACGAGCACACGCACCTCGCCAATTGGGCGCGGTACCGCCTGCGTGAGGTCTTGGAAGGCGACGGTGTGGGACCCGTCGTGGCCAGAAGCGAGAAGACCAGCTTCTGCCTGTTGGACAGCCTCATCTACGATGACAGTCTGCCGGGCTTCCCGGGTTTTCCGGTGTACGTAAACTGCGGAGTGGGCACGCAGGGGATCTCCGTGGGATATCAGGACCTCTACGACAAGTCGCTCCCGGATCAGTGGATCGATATTACCGGTGTGCCCGGCGGAACCTACTGGCTGGAGTCTGAGGTGGACCCGGCCAATCACATCATTGAGATGGACGAAACCAACAACACGGCGCGCGTGAAGCTAATCATCGACCTGGAGGATTCCGATCCGGGACCCAACCCGCAGGGGATCATCGCCGCGTTGCTCGCCTTGTTGCAGAGGATTGTGGATTTCCTGCGGGTGCTGTTCGGCCGCGGATAGAGGGATGCTGACACAGGTTGACTGCCGTCCGGGTGGCTCCTACAATTCGCCAAGGATCCGCCTTGGAGGGTGACAGGATGGCTAGAACGGTTCTCGCCTTTCGCGAGGAAGGGCTGAAGCACGACACGGGTCCCAGTCATCCGGAATGCGCTGCGCGGCTCGTAGCCATTCGTGACGCGTTCACCGCGGCGAAGCTCGATCCTCCTCGCGTTACGGTGCAACCGGCCACGCGCGATGACCTGCTTCGCATACACTCCCGCGAACATGTCGAAACGATTGAAGAGACCTGTGCTTCCGAAGCCTCCTATCCCGATGCCGACACCGTGATGGGGAAGGGCAGTTGGGATGCCGCGTTGCTTGCCGCCGGCGGAGCCATAGCCTGCTGCAAAGCCGTGCTCGATGGCGAGTGCGACAACGCGTTTTCCGCGATGCGGCCACCAGGCCACCATGCCGAGAAGGACCGGGCCATGGGGTTTTGCCTCTTCAACCATGTGGCGATCGCGGCGCGGTGGATGCAGCATGTTCGGGGCGTCGGCAAGGTCGCGATTCTCGACTGGGACGTGCATCACGGCAACGGTACCCAACACACCTTTTACGAAGATGACTCGGTCTATTACGCGAGCATGCACCAGCATCCGCTGTATCCCGGCACGGGCTATCCGAGCGAGCGCGGCAAGAACAACACGAATCTGAACATCCAGATGTCGTGGGGTTACGGGCCGAAGGAGTGGCTGGCCGCGCTGGATGACCAAATCTTGCCGGAATTCGAACGGTTCAAGCCGGAGTTCCTGCTTGTTTCCTGCGGGTTCGACGCGCACCGTTTCGACCCGCTCGCATCGCAAAGGCTCGAGACAGAGACATTCGCGGAGATGACCGTGCGCGTCAAGAGCCTTGCGGGAGGGCGCATCGTGTCGCTTCTCGAAGGGGGATATCACTTGGAGGCTC
Organism: Candidatus Hydrogenedentota bacterium; assembly: GCA_020847495.1. GTDB lineage: Bacteria > Hydrogenedentota > Hydrogenedentia > Hydrogenedentales > SLHB01 > JAHDWY01. The sequence continues at coordinate 7,450 of JADLCA010000152.1, forward strand.
TCGGCCAATCGGCCGTAGCCCATTTCAACGCGCTGCAGGCATAAGCCAGTACCGCCGGGCCGCGGAGAACAAGGGGGAACACAGGATGACAAACGCCCTGGAACGCTATTTCGGGGTCCAGGAAGCCGGCTCCACGTTGCGCCGCGAAGTCGTGGGGGGACTCACCACCTTTGCCACGATGAGCTACATCGTGTTCGTGCAACCCACCGTGTTAAGCGCTGCCGGCATGCCGTTCGGCTCCGTACTGCTCGCCACCTGCCTGTCGTCCGCGCTGGCGTGCTTTCTCATGGGACTGCTCGCGCGTTACCCGTTCGCGTTGGCGCCGGGCATGGGCGAGAATTTTTTCTTCGCCTTCACGGTATGCTCCACATTTCCAGGGGCGATGGGATTCTCATGGCAGGCGGGACTCGCCATCGTGCTCATATCCGGGCTGCTGTTCGTGGCGCTGTCGTTGTTTGGTGTGCGGGAGCAGGTGCTCCGCATCCTCCCCGATTGCCTCAAGAACACGATCGGCCCGGCCATTGGCTTTTTCATCTCTTTTGTCGGGCTGCAATGGGGCGGCATCATCAAACTGAGCCCCACCACCATGGTGACCCTCGGCGACTTGCATACGGGCGCGCCGGTCATCACGCTCATCGGCGTGTTTCTCATCGCCACCATGATGGCGCTGCGCATTCAGGGCGGGATCCTCATCGGGATTGTTGTCACGTGTATTCTGGGACTCGCATCGGGCGTCATGAAGTATCCGCAGGACACGGTGCATCTCTCCACGGAGACCTTCTTCAACCTGAACTTCGCCGAACTCGCATCCAAGTGGGATGCCGCGCTCATCGCGATCCTGCTGTTCTTCTTCATGGTTCTTTTCGATACGGTCGGCACGCTCGTGGGCGTGGGCCGGCAGGCGGGATTTGTTGATGAAGCGGGCACGCTGCCGCGTGCCAGGCAGGCATTCTTCGCGGATGCCATGGCTACGTGCATCGGCGCCCTCTTCGGAACATCGACGGTCACCTCTTATATTGAGAGTGCTACCGGGGTCGCGGCAGGGGCGCGCACGGGGTTGGCCGCCGTCGTTACTGGAATGTGTTTCCTTCTCGCGATTGTCGCGGCTCCGCTGGTGCACATCGTGGGATACGATGTGGGCCCTGCCTTCTACGGCGTCGGGCCCACCGATCTGCATGTGGCCATGTATCCCGGTGTAGCGCCTGCCCTGATTGTCGTCGGTCTGCTGATGATGGCGCCGCTGCGTCTCGTCCAGTGGGACGATGTCACCGAAAGCCTTCCGTCTTTCTTCACCGTGGCCATGATGGTGTTTGGCTATGCCATACACGAAGGCATTTCGGCGGGCTGCATCTCGTATGCGGCCATCAAGCTCCTGTCGGGACGTGGAAAAGAAGTGCATCCCATCATGTATGGAATCGCAATTGCACTGGCTGCACGCTACGTATTCCTGAGATAACGGCGCTCTTGGCCAATCCGCTCCGTCCGCAATACTGAAGAGGCACGGACATGCAAACGATAAGGGGCTGGTTGCCGTTTCCGGCGACCAGCCCCAATTGCATTGCTTCTTATTCGGCTCTAATTATCTTCTTGGCGCCCTGGGCGCCGCGGCGGTTCCGCCCGCGGCGGCCTGTGCGGCCTGGCTCTTCTGAAGTTCCTCATACTGCACTTTGGCGCGTTCCGCGTCGTCGATCTTGGTCTTCGACTCATCGATGAGCTTGCGCTTCTGTTCGGCGTCGGGTCCTTCGCGATCCGGCACGACCTTGAGGATCGTCTCCACGCTGCTGTACCGGTTCTTGGCTTCTTCGAAACTCTTGTCCTCGACGAGCTGATCGCCCTGGTCGATTTGCTCCTGGGCCTGGTCCAGCACTTTGCGGATGATGCGGCTAATGGCGCGGTTCGCGTTCTCCACACCGTCCTTGGCGGCGTTGGCCTGCTCTTTGAATTCTGAACTCACCTGACCGGCTACGAGAATGGCCTTTTCGTATTTCGCCAGTGCCTCTTCATTCTGATCCGCGAGTGCGCTTGCTTCCGCTTCCTTTAGGACACTCTCCACGTTTGCGACCATCTGCACAGCGAGTTGAAGGCGCTCGTTGCGTTCGGAGATGGCCACCTGGGTTTCGTTGATGCGCTTCACGGTTTCATCACTGGAGCGGTCATACTCGAGGGATTTGGTGAAGGAATCGAGTGCCTGCTGCAGGCTGTCTGTGGGGGCATCCGGAGAGAGGGTCTGTTCAAAGTACTCATCCCCCAGGTCCAGATAATGCTTGGCCAGTTTGCCTTGGATGCGCTGCCTCGATTTCCCGCTCATGGAGAGCGCCGCGTCCCATTCCTGCACGCCACGCTCGCGACCTTCCTTCGTATCGAACGCGTAGAAGGCATCACCGACCCGCTCATACACTTCCTGGTCGTTCGCAGTGATGGCCGTGAGCTGGCGGTAGACATTTTCCGCCTCCAGGAAGTTCTTCTTCTGCGTGAGCAGGAACTGCATCTCGTTCACGAGGTACCAAGTGCGCGCCTGGGAGGACGGGGCGATGTCGGTGGTGTCGCCCTCCGTCCGGAATACGGTGTACCAGGCGTCGGCAACCGACACCACGGCGGTTTCGAAGAAATTCTGGCCGCCTTTCGTCATGTAGCCGTCGTACCCGCTGCCCTTGGCGTAGTCCGCGGCGATCAGGATCTTCGCATCGCGGTGCATCGCGCTGCGTTCCTTGAAGTAGCTGACCGGATTGCGGATGTACTCAAGGTGCTCCGGCCTGGTCGTCATTTCAAACGTCTTGAGATGGGCGTCGATGTCTTCCTCAATCAGGGCAAGCAGGCGCCGGCTGTCGGGGTTGCTTTCAAAGGCAAATGGAAGCGAAACGTCCGACACCAGGCATGCGAGCACTCCCATGCGATAGGAGAAGTAGCTTCCCACGCCATACTTGCGCATTTCCCGGAGGAGTTGGATTTCCGTACCTATCGCGTTAATAACAGACTGGCGGTCTTTGAGGGAAAGCTTGTTGAGTACTTCGGCACGGTCGACGAGTGCGCCCCGGATGACGTCTTTTTCGTAGCTGACATCCGGACCCCGGAAGGGGTTCTCATACAACTGGCTCAGAACTTGAAGTGCGGTGGCCACGATGGATTCCTGCGCGGTGGGTCCCCATGCGGCTGCTTGGAAAGAAAAGAGACTGATGGTCACACCGAGCACAACCGTTAGTTTGGTCAGAAACCTGCAAGTCATGGTCTACCTCATTCGTTTCGGGCGGGCCGCGAGGGCGGGCCTGCCGTCCAGCGTTTCAACCCCTTCGTTGCACAGTACGTCACAATGTACCCCTGAAAAGGTGGACCGGGCGATACGGTTGTGTCCTCCCGCGCAGGGGAAACCTACCCCACTACTGTATTCGGCACGCAGAGCGACGGCGGCTTGGGACTAGCAAAGGGCCATCGTTCCGCCGGAACAAACCCTGCTTCTCATGCCCCATGCTTCCTGCTGCTCGCGAACGTCCACCCCTCTGCAAGCCACTGCGTCCACCAGAGAATACCACAAATGGCCCCCCCATCGGAACAACCGGCTTCCATCCGCTGCGGAAGCGCCGATGGCATGGCTGGCCACGAACGAGAAGGTGGCTTCCGGCGTGACCTCGACTGCACGATCCGCAGAGAAGACCCTTGCGGACTTCACCGCAAAAACGAAACCACTGGGAACGCGAAATCTCTCAATCAACCGAGCCCGAGGAGAAAATCCCGACGCCTCCCAACGTGGACCAAAAAACGCAACTTAGTGTGCCACACTAGCATGAGCACGGCGGCGAGTCAAGAGTTTACGGGGATTGCCGCCTTGGGCCGTGTGGGCCTTCATCCCCCCGGGTTCCAGCACTCGCGCTATGTAAGAGGGGCTGCCTGTCCCGGCTCGGGAGAGGCAGCCCCATCCACAGGTCATCGATACTGGTTCGCGGCTGCGCTAGGGGCGCGCTCTCACGTCCAGAGCATCATAGAGGGTGTCGTTCGGGTAATACCAGAAACGGGGCTCGAATTGCGTCTCCGGGAAGCGGTTGCCGCACCAGGGCGGAATGTTGAGCAGCGACCAGTTGTCGTACACGTTGGCCTGCATGAACTGCACGAAGGTCGGCGTGTAAGGCAGCATGAAGTACTGATCGGGGTACTTCTTGGATTCCACGTGCCCGTCGAGATAGAGCACATTTCCGCCCCACGGAATATGATTCATCATGGGCCGTCCACGTTCCGTGGCCGTGTCAAAAATGACCGGGAGCTGCGTGTCTGACATTGCGCTGTTTGCCGGGTTGTTGATGTCCGTGATGAACAGACGGCCCGCATTGATGCGCGTCCGGAAATAGGTGTAACCACCCCCCGGCGCGTGGGGTTCGGGGATCTGCAGGTCGCGGTTCATGAAGTCTATCGACCCAATCCACATCTGGCGGTGCAGCTCGTCGAAGAGGAACACGCCTTGTTCTTCCGTCGCCACCGCGTAAGGCAGGTAGGTGTACATCTGGCTCGTCACGCACTCGAAGTCGGGGCGCAATCCCTGCAAGCGCAATCGGCTCCAGTAGGCGGCTTCGCTGCCGTTCGGATTCGCCGGCAGGTTATTGAAGAATTCCGGAGTCAGGTTTTCGGGCGCGAACGTCTCATCCTTGAACCAGCGTTCCTTGCCTAGTGCGCCGGCGCTGTGGACGGTCAGCCCTGAGGGACACACGAGAATCGCGATGTCACTCAGGTAGTCCGGATACATGGTTTCGGCGTCAAAAATGAAGTTGTTGCGAATGAGTTGAGGCGAGTATGGAATCAACGGATTCGTGGGCAGGAACTGCTGCTCGCCCCACACCTTGTTCTTGGCGCCAGGAGGGAACTGGTCCGAGTTCTCATTGGCGTACATCATGAACATCAAGCCCATCTGCTTGAGGTTATTGGCGCAACTGGCCCGGCGGGCCGCTTCGCGTGCCTGTGCCAAGACTGGCAGGAGAAGAGCCGCCAAGATTCCAATGATGCTCACCACGACCAACAGTTCGATCAGTGTAAAGCCTTGCTTCATCCGCTTGCGCTTCATTGCACTAGCCCCTTCCTGAGATTATGCCTGCGCAGCCCGCCTGTAGACCGCATCTGCGCAGAGCCTGATGTCGCGCACACGACCGCACCCATGTCCAAGTCTCCCCCACAGAGTATCATCAGGTGAGAAAACTGTCAATGCATTTTGAAAAGAGTCCGGCAAATGGACAAGACCGGAGTCCGCGCCGTCCCCTGCATGGGTCAGGGACCCATTCAACTGCCGTTTTCAGGTTGAATAGACCGGCCGGCGTATGGTAGCATCCAGTTTCGTAAAGGGCGACTAGCTCAGGTGGTTAGAGCGCCGTCTTCACACGGCGGAGGTCGCTGGTTCGAGCCCAGCGTCGCCCACCATCTTGCTGATTCCCCCAGCGGGCCGCAACGGCAGGCCTGCTGGGGTTTCTGCTTTCGGGAGCTGCACGCCCTACGGCGAGATGAGCGCCGTCAGCAGGCGTGCCATTTCGCGGCGCGTTTGCTGGTACGCGGCCCAGCGGGCATCCTCAACCCGCTGGACACCCGGCGTGCCCTGCTCGCCAGGCTGGGTACCGTCGGCATCGAGCCCGCAGAACTGGGCCAGCGCCGTTGCCTGCGTACCAAGCAACGCCTTGGCGGCTTCGAGGTCCTCACGTTTGGCCGAAGCGGGCGGATTCCCCGCGGCCCGCTTCAACGCCGCGAGCAGATTGTAGTCTTCTACCCCATCGCGCACGGCTTCCCACCGCACGCTCGATACCACCCCGTTGCCCGGGTACACAAGCAGATAATCGTGCCGGAGCGTGGGCTGGAACCAGGGGTCATCCTGCGAAGTGCAGTAGGACCAGAACCCGATTCCGGTCAGTCCCCGGTCCCAGGCGAGCCACGCCTGGGCCCGGTAGTACCCCAGCGGCGACTGGTGTTTGACGTTGGCATCGCACTCGTAGGTCCAGACCGTCTTTCCCGTGGCCTTGATGAGATCGAACTTGGCCGCGTTACTCTGGTCGACGATGAAGCCGCCTCGATTCGGGCACCAGATGTCCACGTACGGAGTCATGGCGCGCAGTTCCTCCTCGGAGATGCGCCCGACGGGGTCGGTATACAGGACGATTTTCGGGTCCGCTTCGCGCGCCAGTTGGGCCATGCGGATGTAGCTTTGTACCAAACCGTCGTTCAGGCCAGGTTCGTCAATGGGGTAAAGCGCAAATCCGTCGTAGGTGACGCCAAGTTCGGCGAGGTGCGCGACCCAGGCGCGAAGCCACGCGACGTGGGCTTTCCCGTATGCCTCGGACTCGACCGGGGCGGGCCCCTTCAACGCGTGCTGGTAGTTGAAGAACAGGATGCGTCCGTGGGGCGCGTGTTGCTTCACGTAATCATCGTGTTGGCGGAAGTCGATCTCGCCCACGAGATTGCCCTGTGCGTCAAACTCGGCCTTGGGATAGAAGAGCCCCACAAACACATTGGTGCCGTGGCGGACTTGGTCATCCAAAGCCGCTTCGGGGTATTCCTTCAGACACGAGCTGTGGACGTAGCCCCAATGGCAGAGGCTCAGGGCCTGTTTGTCAGGAACACGCACAGGCCACACGGTCACGGTGAGGTCCGCCTCGCTGTTCACGGGTTCTACGTCTAAACTGCGCAGCACCACGCGCCCGCTCCACTCACCCGGCGCGAGCCCATGCGTGCGCAGGTTCAGCCAGAGGCGGCGTCCGCCCCAGGCCGGTACCATAATGGTGTTGGCCGAGTTCAAGAGAGGCAATGCGTCAGCGGACAAATCGCGCATTTCCGTGGGCACTTCGACTACTTCGTGGAGCGTTACGGCATCCTTCGGGATGACAGTTTGCTCGCCCTGCTGCAATCCTTCGAGCATGACGCGAAACGTGCGCGCAGTGCCCGACGCGTTGTAGAGGTCCAGCGCGGCCGATTCCGTCTCTCCCCCGAAAGCCTCGACTGTCAAGGCGGGCGCGCCGCCGCGGCCTGACGTCAGGTCGCTGAAGCCGGTGAACGGCGCCCAAGGATTCGCGGACCGCACAAGCAGCGGACTGCCCGAGGCGGTTGCTTCTTCGGCCGCGGCAAGCATCCCCGAGAGCGATGCGGCTTCCTCCAGGAGGGCCGCCAATTGATCGCGCAGTGCAAGCCTCGCCGTGTTCTCCATGGCTCCCGCGGCGGCCACCTTCTCCCGAACACCATCCACCCGGACGCGCAGGAGGCAGGCGCGTTCCTCCAATCCGGAGCGATCCAGCAAGGCGGGCATGCGCGATTCGAGACCGGCAACCGCGCCATCCAAGTCGGCCAATTCCCTGGCCAACGGCACCAGGTATGCCGAGCGGCTCCGCCGCGCGAGGATGCGGTCCCCTTCCGAAACGACGCAGGTCAGCGTCAGATTGCTTGCTTTGTTCAAAGGCACCGAGTAGGAGAGTTCTCGTTTGATCGTGGTTGCGGAAGTGCTGCCAGAGCTTGTGACGGGTTCACCACCGTCGTGAACGGCTTCCAAGCGCATGGTCAGGGCGCGGCCTTCAGGATTCTCGACGGAAACCCGGAACACGTTCGCGCCCGCGTGGAATTCGCCAAAATCTGCCTCCACCTCCACGGACGGCGTCTGCGCGCCGCTGGAGAGATTCGCCATCCGGCGCGAATCAAAACGGTACTCCGGCCAGAGCAGCGGCGCGCCGGCCGCGGTCTTGGGCCAACTCAGAACCTGCAGGGCCTCCTGCGCTGTCGGCACAATTGCGCAGAGCCCTTGGGGCGTGGTTTGGAGCAGCGTAGGCGTGCCGTTGGATACGCCGGACAAGGGGATTCGCAGCTCCAACGAACCTTCCGGGTCGAAGACGTACAGGGCCCTTGAGTACCCCGCGATCAGGATTTCGACCACCCCGTCGCCGTCCACATCGCCAATTGAGGGCGAACGCCGCACGCGCTCGCCCACACTCGCCGTCCAGCGTTTTTGGCCATTCGGCGTCACGCAGACGGCGGTTCCCGCCAGGTCCACGGCATAGACCTCAAGTTCCCCGTCGCTGTCGGCATCCGCCACGGACAATGCGCTGTCCATTTCGCGCTGCATGGGGAAGCTCCAGAGCAGCTTGCCTTGCGCGTCAAACGCGGTGAGGGCGGCATCCACCCCCGCAAGGATGTCCAAGGCGCCATCCTTGTCGAGGTCACACAGGGTCGGACTACCACCGGCACCCCCTTCGGCACGCCAAAGCTCTTTGCCCTCCGCGGACAGACACACGAGTGCCGCCTTCGTGCCGCCGATCAGAATCTCCAGGGTGCCGTCCCCGTTGAGGTCGCCCAAGGCCGGACAGGAGGGAACGCCGAGCGAGGCCGCGCTCGACCAGGCCTGCTCTCCATTGTCGTTTAAACAGATAACCGCACCTTCGCGGTCAGCCAGAACAACCTCCGGGAGGCCGTCCCCATCCACGTCGCCTGCGGCGAGGGCGCTCGTGGCATACTCCAGGCGGCTCGCCAAGGCCGTCTCCCACACGACAGAACCCGTGGCGCCGTCCAGACAGTAAATCTGTCCCTGGACGTTTGCCACAAGGACCTCCGGGGAGGGCGTGCCCGTGATATCCGCGACGGTGGGAGGCGCACAGATCCGGCCGCGGGCTTCATGGCGCCAGAGTTCCGCGCCCGCGGCGTCGAGGGCGGCTGTGAGCCCGTTCGTGCTGACGACTACCACATCAAGCTGGCCATCGCCATCGAGGTCGTCCAGGCCCGGGGAGAGGTCCACATAGCCGGAGGGAGGCACAAACGTCCACGCCACTTCCTGTCCCACGGCCAGAACCGCTGGCACCGCCAATGCCAGAACCAATACGCTGATGCGCTTCATGACAACACCCTCCCTCGGCTAGCAGTTCTGGGAACAAAGACACTTGGTCTTGGATGGCCCCCAGTCCCCCTGATACTTGGTGTACCCGTACGGACAACCGTAAGCGATGCGCCCGCGCAGGTGCAAGAAGCAATGCTGAACATCCCTCAAGAAGGCATCGGCGTGAGGGCATGCTCTCGGTTTGTCAATGCGTCTGATGCGATTCCGACGCCATGAGATTGCACAAGACCTTGTTCGGTAAGATATTGGCAGTAAATAACTTGTGACGAAAGTCGCTACCGCTTGCACCCCAAGTACTAACGAAATACTAATTCCTGCCAAATTAGTATTTGCGCTTGAAGACACATTGTTCTCAAGTAGCTCCACTGTTAAACTGCTGGCAAGAGTCGCAAACTCCGCCCCTTGAAGCGCACAGCTTCTCACGTCCATGATGCCTTGAACAAAGTGCCGGAACGGAGGTACATCCCATGAATCGACTGCTTTTGTTTGCCGCCATGTTGATTCCCACCATGCCGGCTCTGGCAGATATGGCAGCCGCGCAGGGCGCGGCGCCCAGCGTGCAGGTGCTTGCCGAAGAGGATGTGTACACCTTCACGCCGCCCAACAATGGGTCCGGGCCGATGTGGAGTTTTGGGTGCACCACGATCGCGCGCCTGGGCGAACGCGTCGTCGTGAGCGAAATGGAGACGGGCGAGGGCGTGCCGCGCCTCTGCAACACCAAGTGGCGGCTCGCGGAGCGGACGGACAGCGGCTGGAAGGTATTCGCTGAGGCCGAAGGCTACCGGCAGCGCGAACCTTGCTTGCTGGCGGCGCTGTCGGACCACGAGTTCTTCTTGAACGTCAATGACTCCCTCATGCCGCCAGGCACCGAGTACGGCCCCTGCGAGCCTCACCTGCTGGCTTTCGATTTGAACGCGCTGGATCGGCCGCCGCGCAAGCTCATGCCCGAATGGGCCGGTGAGACGTACTTCACCGATCACTCATATCGCGGGTATGCCGCGGATCCGGCCCGCCGCGAACTACTGATGCTCAACATCAACGCGAAAACGAGCGTGGAACACTGGGCCTTGCTGGACGCGGATGGAAAGACCCTCAAGAACGGCGGCATCACGTTTCCCATCCGGTCGTGCTACCCCCAGGTCGCGTTGCGCAATCGCGTGGGCTATGTGCTTGCTATCGGCGACATTGTCGAGCCAAACGAAGAATGGCGCTCGTACAAGTTCGAACAGACGCAACAGAAATGGGACTACGTGTTCCGCATTCTCTACTTCACGTCGAGCCCGAATTTGATGGAGCAGGATTTCGGACCGGCCATCGAGATCGCCAATGTGGACAAGACCGGGGGGCACATTTCCAATCAAGATTTGTGGATCAGTCCGGAGGGTGATGCCTACATCCTGTACACCGAACGCGAGGTAGCCTCGGCGCTTATCCGGGACAAGTTCGTGCCGGGAGGATCGCTGATTGGTTCGCTCCACCTGGCGGTCGTGAAGAACGGCGAGGTGGTTCAGCATAAGGTGCTTGTGCAAGGAACGGAGACCGTCCAGCCGGGGCATGCGCGTCTGCATTCAACGCCCGATGGAAAAGTCTACGCGCTCTTGTACATCAGCGGCGCGGAGCATCCAAATCAACTCATGCAGGTGTATCCGCTGCTGGAGAATCCGCCCACGGCGCCGGTGCCCTTCAAGACGCCATTTGGCTCGTACCTGCTCGCGTCCGAACGCGCGGGCAACGCGCCGTCAAACATCATCGACGTGTACGGGCACAGCACCTCGGGCACAACGTTGTCGTACGCGCAGGTATTAATCGAGTGAGGGGGGCGGTGAGGTTTGCAGGCGGGACGCGGACTAGATCGCGTGCCACTTGCCCTCTTCCCAGTACCAGCGCAGATCAATATCCGTCTCGAGAATTCCGATACGGATTGCGGGATTCCAGAAGTACTTCATCTCCGCCGCGGTGGCATCGGGTGCAGCGATGTTGGTGTGTCCCTTCGGCTGGATGCGCAGCGTCGCAACCACGGGGATATCGCAGAGGTCCGGCTCGAGGATATCGTGTGTGTATCCGTCGTTCATACGGCGGACAACGACGAGCGCGACCTCCCCATCCTTCTTCATGAGGAGGGCGTAATCGGCCTTTCCATTCCCATCGAAGTCCGCCTGCAGTGTCCAGTGCAGGTCCTGGTTGTCCAACCATACCTCTTCATAGTCGGCCTCGCTCACGGCTTCGTATCCGGTCAGGTTCGCGGCAAGGTACGTCCGGACCGCCTTTGGCGGCTTGATGTTTTCCCGCGTGGCGATCTTCGTTCCGCATCCGCAACCCGGTTTCTCCGCCGGGAAAGCCGGCGCCGATGCCAATGTCAAAGCGGCCAGGCAGGCCGTTATCCGAAAGAAGGCAAATCGTGAGCGCATTTCATCCCTCGCAGTTATGACGCTCATAGCATCCGCATCCGCGGCACGCAGGTCAAATGCGCGATCGCGGGCCGAGGTGGCATGGGCATCCCTGCCCATGGTCTTCAATTCCTCTGATCGCAGAAGTGCGAAGGACAGGGAGGAGCACGGTGTGGTGAAGCCGAAAAGCAGATGAAGAGTTTATCCACGGATTACACCGATTTGAATGCGGGAGATGCGCAACACGGACAGGATGAAGATGAGGCCTGTCCGCAGATTGGCGCAGATGGACGCGGATGCAGTGAAAATCGATGGTGAAGAAGGCGGTGCTCTTGAGGCCTGAAGGGCCGACACGATACTAGCCCGGGGCAGAGCGAAGCGCCGCCCTGGGTACACGGTACCGCCCACTCTTGAGCGCTGAAGGTGCGGCACCATCTCACGGTCGGTTCTAACGAGCTAGCCCGGGCTAGCAGCCAACAACGGGACGGAGAGAGGCTAATCAGAAGGCAACGAGGCCACGCTGGTGCGTGCCGTATTCAGGTTCAGGAGCAAAGTATCCATAGTGCCCAGAACCATGGCCTGGAAGGCCATGCCACCTTCATCACGCGCTTTGGCCGCAGGCCCGGAGGAGGGTGCGCTGCACCACGTAGTCATGCTCTTTGGAGTACGCGAATTGGGCTTCGCCGCGAAGGCACGCTGCGAGGTCCGCGAAGTCGCGGGCATGGCGCGGCAGGTCAGGAAGCGGGATGTCATGCCATCCCTTCTCGCGGCCGCCCGCAGGCTCGCTGAGATACAGCTTCGCGTGCGGCGGCTCGATAGGCTCCATCACAATCTTCCCTTTGGACCCCGCGATCTTGAAGCGGCGGTTCGGGAATGCGTCGGGCTCCTGCGCGGATGTCTCGACCACGGCCATCGCCTTGTCGTACTCGAGCACGGCGAGCGTGTTGTCGGCCAGGGTATCATCGAACGCACTGTCATGACGTAGGAACGCTGTGACCTTCGCGGGTTCACCGAGGATGATGCAGATCATGTCGATGAGGTGGCAGCCAAGTTCGAGCATGATGCCGCCGGGATGGATGTCCTTATCTTTCCGTTTGTCGCTCGACAGGCTCGTGCACATGCTGGCTTGTATGGAGAACACGTCGCCCAGCCAGCCGCCTTGCACAGCCTCGCGAATGAGATCGAAACCGGGGTTGTAACGGTACATATAGCCCATCTGCACCAGGAGATTCTTCTCCGCGGCCACATCGAGGAGCGCCTTCCAGTCCGTCAGCGAAGTCCCCGCCGGTTTGTCGAGGTGCAGGTGCTTGCCCGCATCGACGGCTGCGCGTCCGAACGGCAGGAGACGCTGTAGTCCGCTCTCAACGACGATGAGCTGCACGGATGGGTCGGAGAGAAGCTCATCTTGCGAACGCCAAGTAACATCCTTGAGGATGGGCAGTCCTTTCTTCGATTCGCGAAGCGCGGAGTCGGGCTCACAGACGCCCGCCAGCTCATAGTCCTGCGACTGAAGAATCTGGTCGAGCACATCCAGGGCGTGTGGATGATCGGTGCCAATCATGCCGCAGCGAATGCGGGGCTTCTCCCCGGTAGCGGCCCGCGCGGCTTGTGCCAGGCCGAATGCGCCGGATGCCGCAATACTCTGTTTCAGGAAATCACGCCGGTTCAGCATACGAGCCTCCTTACAGGCGACAGTTCTTGTTCGATAGACTCAAGGCGTTGGCTCTGATTCACACGAGGTCTGGGATGGTCCACGGGCTTCGATAGGTCCGCTTGAGCAAAGCGTTTGCCTCCGCGTCATCAACGAGCCCCTCGGTATTGGCATCGATACGCAGGCGGCGGCCGGTGCGATACGAGATGTTCCCGTAGTGGGTGAGCAGTGTCGAGAAGTGTCCCTCCTCGATGTCGGCGCTGGGCCGCTGGCGCGAGCGAATACAATCAATGAAATTGGCTATGTGCTGTGTGTTGGCGGGCGCAAAACGGCCGGGCTTCGCAAGGATGGATTGGCCGTCTGCGTCGAAGATCTGCCAGCCGTCGCCCATGCGCCCCAAACACATGAACTGTTTCGTGCCGTAAAGCTCCACCCGCGTGCCGTTGAATGGCCAATTCGGGATCACGTTCTTATCGCGCTCTTCCAGCGGAGTCTTCTTCAAATACGGCGTCCAGAGCGTCTGTTCCAGCACCATGGTAAGACCGTCGAAATCCCAGGTGATGGTCTGCGTGTCCGGGGCCTCGCGTCCATCGTTGAGCACATGCAGACCGCCACTCGAAAACACGGCCTTTGGCAGCGTGCGCCCGGTCATCCACCGCGCCAGGTCGGTCTGGTGGACACCGTCATTGCATACGTCCCCTCCACCGTAGTCCCAGAACCAGTGCCACTGGTAATGGAAGCGGTTCTCGTTGTAGGGACGCTCCGGCGCAGGGCCAAGCCAGAGGTCGTAGTTGACGCCTTCCGGAGTGGGGCCATCCTTGTGTCTTTCGAGAGGATCGCGCTGCTTGCTATTCAGGATGCGCGCGAAGTGGATCTCGCCTAAGGCGCCAGACCTCACATACTCGAGCGCCTCGTAACAGTACTCCGCGCTGCGGTTCTGGGTGCCCACTTGGACCACGCGTTCGTATTTGCGGGCGGCCTCGACCATCTTGCGGCTCTCCCAGATGCTATGGGATGTGGGCTTTTCGACGTAGACGTCCTTGCCTGCCTGACAGGCCATGATCGTCGCAAGGGCGTGCCAATGATCGGGCGTTGCGATCGCGATGGCGTCGACCTCGGGGTCGTCGAGAATGCGCCGGAAGTCTTCCACGCAGGCGGGGCGTTTGCCGTTGATCTTCTCGATGTATTTGACGCGGCTGGGAAACAGGCGCGAGTCGGGATCTGCGAAGTAGCGCAGCTCCACATCCTCGCGGCGTGCGAACTGTTCCGCGAGATCCATGCCCCGGTCGTGAATGCCCATCACGCCCACCACGATGCGATCGTTTGCGCCTACGGCACGCGGCGCAGCGCCCGCAGTCACCAACCCGGACAACGCCGTAGCACGTCCCAGGAATTCTCGCCGGTTCATTGCCTGTCCTCCTTGTGCCGCGAGCCACAATGCACGAACGAGGATGGCACATTTTCCTGAGGCATGCAATGGGAAGCACGCCAAATCGGGTGCTATCGCGAGGAGAGGAGGAAGCGTGAAGCACAGCATGACGAAGCCGCTATCACACGAAGACTTCAACTACAGATTGCACGGAGGCGCATAGATAGATTGGGAAGAGGCAATCCTGCAGAAAGACGCGTTGCCGCGAAGATAGTAGACGCGGTTTGCAACCGCGTTTCTTGGGCCTCGTAAGTTCAGAAGAAGAAACGCGGCTGCAAGCCGCGTCTACTTTGGTCGCAACATGCGGCCCGTATGCTGTGGTGCAGCCACTGCCAACGAAAACGACAGGCGCTTTCGGCTCTCATTTTGCGGGGCATCAGTCCGGGTACTTTTGCGCGTCGTCGACGTAGTCGCGAGGTTTCTCGGGTTCGTAAGGCTGGGTGCCTTCGACACCGGCGGGCGCTGGCTCTTCCCGCTTCCATTCCGTCGATTCCGAGCGTCCCGACGTGGCGGCCTCGGGCTGTGCATCCGGTTTCTCGGCACTCTTCTCTTCACCGGTCCGGGGATATCCCTGCGCGTCAACGCTTGTATCTTGATCGTCGCTGCTGATGGCGTCGAGATAGTCTTCGGGATTGTACTTCTCGAGTTCCTTAATCTCTTTCTTGACGGGCTTCAACTCCTCCGCGAGGTCGCGCTTGGCCTCGTCCCAGTAGCCGCGCACATCGCGCAGGAGACGCATGAAGATCTTGGCCTGCGCCGGGAACTTCTCCGGCCCGAGGAAGATCAAGGCGACCGCTGCAATGACGAGAATTTCCGTGAAACCAAGGGAGCCCATGTGAATTACCCGGCGGCGCTCTGTCGCGCCTGTGCCTCGCTGGCTTTTCGCTTACGGCGCACCACGAGGTACGACGTCCAGATGCTCACTTCATACAACAGAACGAGCGGCGTCATCATCATCATCATGCTGATAGGGTCAGGCGGAGTCGCAACCGCGGCGAGTACTGCCAGACCCACGATCGCCTGCTTGCGGTACTGCTTCAAGGAGGCCGGCGTGAGCAGGTCCATGTACACCAGCACCAGCACAACCATGGGGAACTGAAAGACGATGGCGAACGCGAGCAGCCCCATGAGGATCAGGGATACCGTGTCGCTGATACTCAGCATGGTGGTCACGCCTTCGGGCGTCCACTGGAGGATGTACGGTAAGACCAATGGAAAAACGCCGAAGTAGGCCACCAAGAGTCCAAACAGCGAGAGCACGCTGCACCCGC